>JAHEEG010000138.1 GCA_024640825.1 Gammaproteobacteria bacterium | reverse complement strand
TCGCTTCGAGAATCGTTGTGGTCAAATCTGTTTTGTCGGGATTGATGCCGATGCAGCCCCGCTGTTCGGCGTGGGCCAGGCGCTCATCGTCGAGATCCACGGCGAAAACTCTGGCGGCACCGCGCATCTGCGCCGACAGCTGAGCAAAGGTGCCTACCGGCCCGCAGCCGAACACGACGACCGTATCCCCGGGCCCAACCTCGGCGAATTCCGCGCCCATGTAGCCCGTGGGCAGGATGTCGCTGAGAAACAGGCATGCCTCGTCGTCCAGATCATTCGGCAGCAGCGTGGTATTGGTATCCGCAAAGGGAACCCGTATGGCTTCCGACTGGCATCCACCGTAGTCGCCGAAGCCCATCACGTTGCCGTGTGCCAGGCCTTCCGTGGTGGTCAGGCAGCCGGCGAAATTGCCGCGCTTGCAGGCCGCACAGTGACCGCAACTCAGCGTGCACGAGACCAGCACCCTGTCACCCTTCTTAACCGTGTGAACTGCGCTGCCGACGTCTTCTACCGTACCCAGGCACTCGTGCCCGACGGTAAAGCCGGGCTGCGCGGACGAAGCGCTGCCGTGATGCCACAGGTGCAGGTCTGATCCGCAGATCGCCGTTCGTTCGACCCGGACCAGCACATCGGCTTCCTGCTCGATCGACGGGTCGGCGACGTTCTCGACCCGCATGTCTTCGTCGCCGTGATAAACCACTGCTTTCATGTCGCTCACTTCCCCTGGTTGGATGCCGGGGCACAGCTTACCTGCAATTGTTGACACCCAAAACAGCCCTCCGTAACATCGCCAGTCCTCTGAAGGTCCGGTCTCCGGGCTTCTCTGTGGGGCCATAGCTCAGCTGGGAGAGCGCTACAATGGCATTGTAGAGGTCGACGGTTCGATCCCGTCTGGCTCCACCAATTTTCTGGATCGTCCACAACAATGGGATTGAACCGTGTGGTAGTTCTGTTTAGCGCAACCAGGCGGGAGTCCCGATCCTCCCCGGCTCAATCAAACCAAGAAAAGACTTTCGTCAAATCAAAATCGATGAGAAGACTGTGAGGTGCAAATTGCTTTACGCGCATTTCACTCCGCTCGCAGGTCATTTTCGACATACAAACTAGGAAGGCAGGCGGAGACGACACGCTGCGCTATATGCCGCGCTGAGAAGTGGGACGCCCTTCCGTACGGGCACCGCGGACCCCGCCGCGCTGTGCCGGTATCAGCGTCGACGATCCGATAGCCCAGAGGACAAGCAGCCGCCGCTTCGTCCAGGCAATCATCGGCCCCTCGAACCGACGCCACTTCAAAACATTTCACCGCCAACCGCGACGGTATCTCCATTGATGTTGCCGTCGCCGGTCGAGACCAGTCTCAGCCGATCTCCCTCGAGGTCAACCTATAGCGGAAAGTCGTGGGGTCGAGGCTGTCGAACCGGCCGCTTGCGTCCTCACCTTGCGGGTACATGAGGAAGGGCAGCATCGGCCCTTCGTCGCCGGGCAGCCAGAGGTCTTGCACGTCGTTGTAGGCCAGCCAGTTCATCTCCCAGGCACCGAAAAGGGCGTTGCGCACGTCGTTGACCTTCGGATCGAGGATGGAGAGATTGCCCGGCGGTTCTTCCAGCGAGACCTTCCTGACGTCAGCAGGGTCCACCGGCACCCACCCAAAGCGCGTCAGGAAGACTTCGGCGCGGCAGTGCTGAGCCTTCGAGACGTCGCCGCTGCGGCCGAGGCTCTGGTAGCCGAAACGCGAATCTGCAACCCGCAGGCCGTAGACGTCGCGCGCTGGCAACCCGGCAGCGCGGGAGAGACCGACGAAGAGCGCGTTGAGGTCCGCGCACTTGCCCGCGAGGTTACCGGTTTCGAGCATCGCACGGATGTCGCCGGTGCCGCAGCCCCGGATCTTAGGATCGCGGAACGTGTTGTCGACGATCCATTCGTAGATCGCGCGGGCCTGTTCTTCGTCATCTCGAGCGCCGCGCACGATCTCCTGCGCGGTATCTAGCACGATACCGTCTATCGGAAGAAGCTCGGTCGCGCCCGTGTGACGCTTGCGCTGGTCCTCTGGTAACGCCAGCGGCGTTGCGGAAGGGCGTCCGAAATCGACGGCGCGGTCCCGGGTCATGACGCGGCTGACCACTTCGAATTCCGGCGCTGCGCTTCGTGTCGACCACTCGGCGTAGACCATCTCTGCGCCTGATCGATCTCGAACCATACGCATCAGGTCCGCATTGCCCTGCCAGACGCTTCCCATAGGGCGCTGCCAGTTCGCTTCGAACATCGAAGGCAGTGCCACCCATACCCGGGTGACGCCCTCGCTTCGCTGCGGCTCGATCCGGGTGATTACTTCGTAGCACCGCCAACCGGCATGGGGATTGGGTGCGAAGCCCGGTAACACCGCCCTGCCCGCTAGGTACTGCGGGCTCAGGGAGGCGGAACCTACGCGGGCCATAGTGACGCCAGCGCCTAGCGTAGTGGCTCGAAGAAAGGTGCGGCGATCCATTAAATCTCCTATGGTCAGCGAACAGGGATGCGATTATGCACAGCTGGGCCTGGGGCGCCGAGTCCTTCGGCATGCCGATCGAGCAGCTAAAATGCTCGTCGTGCAGAACAGAGCTTAACTGAGCGTCCGGAATACTGGCGGAATTTCAGGATTCCCGTCGCGGCCGTTCGGACAACCGCCCCATTATTGGAATCGCGTAGACTGCGCACACTCGGGTTTAAGTGGGACACGACGTAAATGGCCGCATGGATTGTTCACCTTTGGGAGCGGCTTCGCATGAGCCTGTGGGTAATTCCAGCATTGATGAGCGTCGGTGCCGCCGCGCTGGCTTATGTCTGCACCAATCTGGATCGGGTTGTTGATGATTGGCAGTGGGCGCACCGCTTTCTCTACTCCGGGACACCCGATGGCACGCGGACACTGTTATCCACTGTGGCGGGTTCGATGATCACGGTTGCAGGCGTATCGTTTTCGGTAACCATGGTCGCGCTTTCGCTGGCGTCCTCCCAGTTGGGGCCGCGTTTGCTGGTCAATTTTATGCGGGACAGAAGCAATCAGTTGGTCTTAGGGGGCTTCATCGCGACATTTCTGTACTGCTTGCTCTCTCTCGGCACGACGTCCGATCAGAGTGGACATACAGTGTCCGCATCCGCCAGTGTGGCTTTGTTGCTCGCGAGTGTCAGCTTGCTGCTTCTGATCTATTTCATTCACCATATCGCCAGCTCGATGCAAGCGGACCTGGTCATACAGGCAGTGGCGAAGGACATTGATCGATGCTTGGGTTCACTGTTCGAATCCGGGAATGACCACTCCGGACTGAAGGACATCTCGACCACAGACACCAGTACCGCGGAAATCTGTTGCGTGGCCAATGGCTATTTGCAGCGCGTCGGCGATAAAGATTTGATCAAGCTGGCGCAAAAGCACGATTTTCGACTGAAAGTCCTGCGCAGGCCGGGTCACTATCTGACTCCGGGATTGCCATTGGTTCAGGTAATTGGCCGGGAATCCGTTGGTTCAGAGGTCGCCAATCGTATACTTCGCTCGTTCATCATCGGTGGTTCTCGAACACCTGAGCAGGATCCGGAGTACGGAATATTTCAGCTTGTGGAAATCGCGCTGCGTGCGCTCTCTCCGGGAATCAACGACCCGTTCACTGCCAATACCTGTATCGATCATCTGTCTGGCTTGCTGGCGTCCGTCGCAGATCTCCCGGAGCGTCCGCCCGTACGCGTCGACACAGAAGGAGAGCCGCGCTTGCAGTTGGACGAAATTGTCTTCGAGGGGATTGTGGAGGCCGCGTTCAACCAGATAAGGCAGAGTTCCATCGGAAATGCCGCCGTAAGCATACGACTGCTGGAGGCCTTTGATCGGATTGCTGGAGTTACTCCCAATTCTGAGCGATGCGCCGCCCTTCAGAAACAGGCCGACCAGCTTTACGAGTCCAACCGCGATCACCTTGCGGCTACTGATCAGCGAGCGCTCGATGAACGCTACCGAAAATTCTGCGAGAGCGTCAGGGGCCGAACGCATCCCGGCACATGACTGGAGTGTTCACGAGCCTGATCATAGCGTGCTGTCCTGCGACCTTCTCCCATGAGATTGGATTGACCTTGAAATATCTGAGTCGTGATTGGATGCGAAGCCTGAGACTTTTCCCGGGTTATCCCAATTGATCCGGTCAGCAGAGCCGAGTGGTCGGACCTCTGGCAAAGAGCGATATCTGATATCGCGCTCAGGTACTGTGTTGCGTATCCGAGAACAGCTAGTCCTTACGTGCAGATCCGCAAACGCGGCCGGAATATTTGTATGTGATGCCTTAAGTAAGATCGTTAACTGACTCATTAACATAGAAAAAGTATATTTCTTCTCGAGCTGCTTTCTACATTGGCGCAATCCGGAATGCATCAGAAGAGTGTCAAGTAACTTTTGGTAATTGCATGGGCGCGTGGTAACGTTGAATCTGCATAGTTGCAACGAGCCATGAGTAGCCAAGCCGAACAACCCAGCTTCGTTCTGACCCGGCGCCTCGCCGACGGGGCTATCGAGTGGATTCCCCTCGAGAGCCCTCAGCACATTTCTGTGACACCCGGGTCAGCCTACGCCTTGATTGACCGCAAGGACTACGAGGCGCCGCAGACGCTGGTGGCCCAGCGCCAGGGCGAGGACCTCGTCATCGAGGTCAGCGAGACCGAGGTGCTTTCACTCGTTGGCTTCTTTGCCGCCGTGGGCGTGGCCTTTTACCCTACGACAGACATTGCCGGTGGCGCCGGTCCCTTTTCAGGCTCGCCCCTTACCCCAGACTCTCCGATGCTGGTTGGCCGCCCCGAGGCTGAGCAGGTGGTCTGGTCGGCGGAGGAAGGTGATGGCGACCCACCAGGGGACGTCGGCGAGCGGATCGGCGATAGCGGCGTTTCTCCCATGCTCTGGGGTGGGGCCGCTCTGGTGGGGCTTGGGCTTGCCGCGGCCGGCGGTGGTGGCGGTGGCAGTGGTGGCAGCGACAGCAGCGCCACCACTAGCGGCAGCAGCACCAGCAGCGTGGCGAGCAGCAGTGGCGACGACGCGCTGGACACCTCCGCGCCGCGGATTACCTCGGGCGCCACGGCCGCGGCCATCGACGAGAACAGCAAGGCGGGCCAGGTGGTTTACACGGCCACCGCGATCGACGAACGGACCGTCACCTGGAGTCTCGAACCCGGCGGCGATGCAGCAGCTTTCAACATTAATCCCAACAGCGGCGCTGTCACCCTGATCAACAACCCGGACTTCGAGGCAAAGTCCAACTACACGTTCACCGTGTTGGCCACCGACGACGCCGGCAACAGCAGCCAACAGGCCGTCTCTCTGGTCATCAACGACCTGGATGAAATCGCTCCCACGGTCAGCAGCATAGCGCTGACCAGGGCCAGTGGCGCTCAGAACGACACGCTCAATGCCGGTGATACGGTGACGGTGACGGTAACGATGAGTGAAAACATCGACATCGACACCTCTGGCGGCACCCCACGTATCGTCCTGAACATCGGCGGCAGCACGGTATTTGCGCTCTACGTCTCCGGCAGCGGCACCAACAGCCTCAACTTCGACTACACCGTGCAACCGGGCGATACCGACGACAACGGCATCCGAATCAGCTCGGATTCGCTGGACGCCAGCGGAGGTACCCTGGCGGACGCTGCGGGGATTGCGGCGGATCTCAGTCACGGCTCGGTTGCCAACAATCCTTCTTATCTCGTGGATACCGCCGCGCCTACCCTGCTCTCCAGCAGGCCATCGGATGAGGCTGCGGCCGTCGCCGTGGGCAGCAACGTCGTGCTGACCTTCAGTGAAAATGTGCAGACCGGCAGCGGCAATATCACCATCAGTGATGGCAGTGATACCCGCGCCATCAACGTTACCGACAGGTCGCAGGTCAGCGTCAGCGGCAACCGGGTCACCATCAATCCCGCCTCTGACCTGAATGCCGACAGCACTTACAACGTTCAAATCGACAGCGGTGCGGTCACTGACGAGGCGGGTAATGCTTATGCCGGTATCAGCAACAGCACCACGCTTAACTTCGACACGGAAACCAGCCTCGATACAAGCATTGTCGTCTTTGACCTGGTGCAGGGTTCGAGCTCCGATCACAGCGGCCGCACCTTTCAAAGTGGCGTGAGCTATGACATATACATTCGGGTCGATAGTGATGACGCGTCCCTGAATATCAGAGGACGCGGCCCCGGCACCTGGGATCGCTGGGAGGGCACCGCCAACCTCGGCAGTGACGACAGAATCATCCTCGTTGGTGATGGCTCGGGTGTCCAGGGTGCATCATCCCCTGTGAATCAGGTGTCGATCGGTACGACGGCCGTTGCCTGGTTAACGTCGCTTGGGTTCAGTGCTGGCGTGGTGCAGGAGAGGTCTTTCACTCGAGCCACAGGATTCGGCAGGCGCGACGACGACGATGCCAGACTGTTTGATACCTCCTTGCCTGCGGCGTTCCTCGGGAATCAGGGCGGGCAGACGAGCACCATGTATTTCACCAGCATGCCCGCTGGCATTCTGACCTCGCAGGGTCTTGTTTGATCTCTGTTGGAAGGCGTGTTCTCGACCAGGACTGATTGGCCGATTCGCCGCAGCGTCAGGCGCTGACGCGGGCGATGCGGTAGCACTCGTCAGAACAGCAACGCTGGCCTGCGTACGGGATGAACCAATCGCCGCAGCTGGGACAGGTTTTGAGTTCGGGTTCGTCGAGGTCCAGCTCGCCGCGGCGACGCTTGTCGAGCAGCGGTGCGATTTCCGGGTTGCATTTGCTGAGTTCTCGAAGCTGAGCATCGCCGATATCGAGCAGTTCCAGAATCAGGCTGACTGACAGACGGGGAGAGCGCAGCAGCAGGGCGGTGGCTTTAGCCTGCAGGTCCGAGATAGTCTGCGCGTGTTGCTCGGCGTTCGAGTCTGCGACGTTTGCACGGCGATCTTGGGTCATTGTGGTCGGAATCGTTGTCGGTATCGTCGCGTTATGATGGCACGGTTTTCCACGATGAAAACTCGATCATGTCACAGTTGCTTCAAGCGTGCAGATAAACCTCTCGGTCGTGCCGTGCACGTGCAGCGGCGGCCCTGTCGAGCGGGTCGCCGGGCAATACGTGCTGATCGCCCATTTCAGAACTGCTCGCCCGCGTCTCTGCGTCGCAGGACTGCCGTCATGTCCGTGGTCGCGACACCACCCCGGGCCAGAATCTGCTCGACACGGCTTTTGACGATGTCGTCCCAGGCGGGGTGGGGCAGAATGTAGAACGCTTCGTTGTTGATTGCTTCGAACACGGTGTCGGCGATTTCCGCCGGGTCTTTCCCTTTGGCGAGCATGTTTTCTGCTATCGCAGTCACCATGGCCTGGGCTTCGGGTTGCATGGGCCCGGTTGCGGCCAGGGCATCGGGACGGTTGCGTTCTGCTGCGAAGATCAGGGTATTTACGAACCCGGGGCACAGCACGGATGCATTGATATTGGCGCCACGGCTGGCCAGGTCGCTCTGCAGCCCTTCGGTCAACGCCAGCACGCCATGCTTGCTGACCCCGTAGGATCCGCCGCCGGGCAGAACCGCGGCCAGCGACGCGGTGTTGACGATGTGGCTCGGTTCGCCGTGGGCCAGCATGTGTGGAACGAAGACCTGCACGCCGTAGAGAACGCCATAGAAATTGACGCCCATCACCCAGTCCCAGTCGCTCTGAGGCGTTTCCCACACCGGCCTGCCACCTGAGGTGGTGCTGGCGACCCCGGCGTTGTTGCACAGCACATGAACGTTGCCGAACTCGGCAATCGCGCGTTGGGCCAGTTCCAGGATGGACTCGTGGAGCATGGTGTTGGTCAGTACCCCGATCACCCGGGTCTGACGCTCGGCCAGAGCGGTCACGGCCTTGTCGAGCGCGTCAGCTTCGATATCGGCCAGCACGATGTTCATTCGTGCGGCGGCAAATCTGGCCGCCAGAGCGCGCCCTATGCCGCTGGCCCCGCCGGTGATGACGGCCGTCTTGCCTTCGAAGTCCTGCATGCTCTATTCCCAGCCTCGTCGCTGCTTCGCTGATGATCATCATGGTGCGGGTGTCAGTGCAAGGGAATTCATGTAGAAGTGGTTCATCGAACAAGAGTTTGTCCGGATTCTGCAGGATGCCCAAGGTGGCAGGAGCGGTCGGTACGTCCGTCTGAAGCATGGGTCGAGAATTCTGGACTAGGTGATACCCTTGGTGCCGCGGAAGGGTTGCGAGAGCATTCGATTCAATCGCAATTCCCTGTATCCGACTAGGCCAACCACCATTTCCGTGTGCCCCAAAGCCGGCTGCGCGCGGTAGCTCCAAGAGATCAGGCGAGCTCGACGCGGGAACGTCGCCTTCTTTTTCGTTCTTAATCCTGTTAAAAAATTAACAAAAACAGTCGATTATATGACTAATCTTTACTGATTGTGAGATATTGAAGCGTTGGGCCTGGCGCGGTTGATGTGCAGCTTTCCGCTAGATTCCACAAGCTTTGGCCCTACGTTCCAAGATGTCCGCTAGAATCTCCCGTTTCTTGTCGCGACGTTCGGGAATTGGCCGCACGCCCGACGCTCCCTCGCACCAGACGCTGATCGAGGAATGCCAATGAGCTATGTCGTCACCGAAGCCTGTATCGGAGTGAAAGGCCAGGGCTGCATGGAAGTCTGCCCGGAGTTCTGCATCTTCACAGAACCGGTAGATGACATGTCTTATATCGATCCGGCGCGCTGTACCGACTGCGGCGCGTGCATGGAGGCCTGCGTGGTGAACGCCATCTACCCCGATAAGGAAGTGCCCCGGGCTTCCAGAGAATTTATCCGCATCAACGAGGCCTGGTTCCGACACAAGACCGGCGTGCGCAAACGGGTGCGCGAGATTGCGGTCGAGATTGGTCAGTGGCTGCCGCCCGAACCAGGATAGGGAAGATGTCATGAGTGCTATTGCGGCGGGATCGCTTTCCCGGAATTGCATCGGAACCCGCCGGACGGCTGGCTACTGATGATCACTTCTGTTTACGCGTAGGGTGACCACGAGCTGGCCTGTCTCGGCCGGATTCGAGGAAGCTGACATGACGCTGAGACACCCCTGACGACAGGGCGAGATTGAGCTGCGACAGACGGCGCTTCTGCCGCCAGGTTTTGAGAAAGTCGGGGAACTTGCGGTTTCTGCCTTCCAACCGCGCCAACGTCGATTAAGACATTGTCGAATCTCTCTATTTGCAAACAATATTGAACTGGACTTTCAAGCGTTTCAATTACCTTTGACGTCATTGCGGGCTGTCGCGGTGGGTACCATTCTGTGACCGTAAACAGACAGGAGGCGTCTATGTCTGGTCGTCTGATTGTTCTCGTTGCTGTCACGGCTGGCTTCAGCGTGCTAACCGTGATCGCGCTGATGGATGTTGGCTATCTCGGTATTCTCGAGCCGCATTTCCTAAGATGGGGCGGTGCCCAGGTTTTCATCGACCTGGTGATCCTGGCTGTTCTGGCCTGCATCTGGATGCTTAAAGACGGGCGTGAGCAAGGTTTATCGACGTAGCCATCGGAACCCGAAGGCGCCTGGGCATCCCTGCTCAGGCGCCTTTTGGAAGGGAAGTCGGCTCATGACGGAACCAGCCTCGTGTGCCCAGGCAGAACTTGACCAGCATGAGCATGAGGGGCACTTCGATCAGCACGCCAACCACGGTTGCAAGCGCGGCCCCGGATGACAAGCCGTACAGCATGACCGCTGTTGCGATAGCAACTTCAAAATGGTTGGACGCGCCTATCATGGCAGTTGGTGCAGCGTTCTCGTAGGTCAGCCCGATCAACCTGGAAAGTCCGTAGCCCAATGCGAATATCAGTACGGTCTGCACGATCAGTGGAATCGCTATCCATAGAATTGTCAGCGGATTTTCGACGATTGACTCTCCCTTGAGGGCAAAAAGCAGGACCAGTGTTATCAGGAGCGCGGTGATGGTAACCGGGGTCACAAAACGCAGAAACGTCTCCTTGAACCACCGTTCTC
>JAHEEG010000137.1 GCA_024640825.1 Gammaproteobacteria bacterium | reverse complement strand
GCCTTCACGGCCTCCATGCCGTCGTCGACGATATCCGCTTCGACGCCCAGCGTTCTCAGCAGCTCCCGAATTACCAGCTGATTGGCGGGGTGATCTTCGGCAACCAGCACCTTAACGTTCTGAAAGTCAGGCCTTTGTAGCGAGAGAGACCTGTGGGATTCCTGCGCCTCTCGTTCCGTGTCCAGCACGAATTCCGCGGTCTGTATGAGATGGCTGGTCCGTATCGGTTTTCGGACGACGGTGGCGACGTCCTCATTGTCGGAGTCCCGGTGCTCGAGGGGGGCGAGCAGAATGACTGGAACCGACGCGGGATCTTTGCGGCGAATTTCCGCTACCAGCGCTACACCGTCGCCCTCTAGATCGCGTGTGTCGGCAATGACCAGATCGCAACACCCAGGCTGATAGGCAGACAGCAGCGTCCGCGCGGAGGCAAAGGGCTGCACGACCATTCCTACCGCCCGAAGGGTTTCGCCAAGCACCTCGAGGCCAAGCGGGTTGGGCTCGGCCAGGTACACGCGTCTGGATGCCAGTCCCTGCCCCTCTGCTGGCGGTCGTGCGGCCGCGCGCTCAACCGCCAGGTGGAAGCTGAAGATAGAGCCCTCACCCGGTTCGCTACGTACGTTCATCTCGCCGCCCATCAGCTCTACGAGATTTTTAGAGATGGACAGGCCGAGGCCTGTGCCTCCGTAGCGACGGGTGGTGGAGGCATCGGCCTGTATGAAGGGTTCGAAAAGCTGGTCACACTGATCAGGCTCGATACCGATGCCGGAGTCCTGCACTGCAAAGCGCAGTTCGGTCCGGGTCTCATCAACGGGAATCGCCTCCACGGACAGCATAACCTCGCCTTGGCTGGTGAATTTCACCGCATTCGACAGCAGGTTTACCAGCACCTGTCTTAGACGCTGGGCATCACCGAAGAAAAACCTGTGCTGTCCGGGGTGCATGCGCAGAATCAGTTCCAGGCCTTTCGAGGAAGCTAACGGGCTGAGCAGGTGCAGCGCCTGGACAGCCACGTCCTCCGCGTCGAACCGCTCATTTTCCAGGCGCACCTGATTGGCTTCTAACTTCGAGAAATCGAGAATCTCATCGATGATGTTCATCAGAGACTCACCGCTGGATCTGATCATCTCCACGTAGCGGCTCTGATCCTTGTCCAGCGGCGTCTTCAGGAGCAGTGAGGTCATGCCGATGACGCCGTTCATGGGCGTGCGGATCTCGTGGCTCATGTTGGCCAGAAACTGACTGCGCGTGACTGCGGCGGATTCTGCCGCCACCTTGGCCTCTTCCAGGGCGGCCTCGCGCCGCTGGTTTTCCGTCACGTCGGTGATTCTCGCCATCAGCATTCTGCGATCGCCCAGGCGCAGGCGGCGCAATGCGAGCGCGCCCCAGAAACGCCCGCCGGTCGCGGTGTTGAAAACCAGCGTCTTTTCCCACTCGGGATCGGCCAAGGCGGCCTCCAGCGCAGCATACAGATTGCCCTCACTGTGACTGGTGATGAACGCTTCGGCGGTGAGGCGTCCCATGTCGCTGAGGTCCTCAGTCTGGAATAACCTGGCAGCCTGTCGATTCGCTCTCAGCACTTCCAGGTTTTCCGGATCACCGTAAAGCATCGCGTCGGAGGACTGATTAAAGACCGCGGTCATGATCGAATCAGTCCGGTGCCTCTGGCCCCGAGAGGCGATCTGCATAACAAGCAGGGTGCCCACGAACAGGCTATAGATAATCAGATTGATGGTGAATGCCATAGGCGCGACGACCGGGTCAACAACAGCAAAAGCGGTCGCGATGTGGAAAATGCAGGCGGTGACCAGGAAAGTGATCACCAGCACGATACGGTCCAGGACCATGGCGCATATGAGCACGACCACGAAACTGACGATCATGCTTTCGGGGTCGATCCGGGTGGTGTAGAGCATGGTGCACAAGTAGGTCACCAGCAGCGTATTGACCAGATAGGCGCCCCAGCCCACGTGCCCGCGAACCCAGTGTGAGATGTACGACAGCACGAAAAGAGAGAACATTCCACCGATGCAGAGGTAGCAAAACAGCGCAACGAGGGGGCTGTCGCTTGGATTAACCAGGCTGGCGACGAGCAGCGCGCTGCCACCCAGAGCGGAGATCACCCGGTAAGTAGTCAGCGCCGTGATGTCGGGGAGGCCTTTTTTCAGAAGCATCAATTCGCCAGCATTTGATCTTGTGGGTCAGCAAGCGTGACCTTTTTGGGCGATGACGGGAATTCTACGGCAATCGATGAGCTGCCGCTCGATCAGCTTGGGCCAGGTTACCTGCGTTGCTGCCAGAGCCTGCGCAGCTCGGTTTTGAGCACCTTGCCGGTAGCATTTCTTGGCAGCGCGTCTGAAATTTCCGCGGTCTTGGGCACCTTGTAGCCGGCGAGGCGTGAACGTGCATAGGCCAGGACGGCTTGGGGGTCGATCTCGGTGTTCTCGGCGGGGACCAGCACAGCGTGCACTCTTTCGCCCCAACGATCATCTGGCACGCCGATGACAGCGGCTTCGTGAACATCCGGATGCTCGAAGAGCACGTCTTCGACCTCCCGGGGATAGACGTTCTCGCCGCCACTGACGACCATGTCCTTTTTTCGATCAGTGACGTACAGGTAGCCGTCGGCATCGCGATAGCCAAGATCACCCGTATGCATCCAGCCCCCGCGCAGGGCGTCGGCCGTGGCTTCCGGGGCGTACCAATACCCGTCCATCACCGCGGGTCCGCGGCAGATCACCTCGCCGATGGTACCCGGGGCGACGTCGACGTCTCGGTCGTTGACGATCCGGACGGTAAAGCCCAGGGCTTCTGTCCCCGCGCTGGAGAGACGCTCCGGATAACGGTCCGGGTCGTGATCGTGGCGTCGCAGCACGGTGCAGGCATTGGTTTCCGTCATTCCGAAAAGCTGAACGAAGCCGCAGCCGAAAAGTTCAATGGCCTGCCGGAGCACCACGGGCGGTATGGGTGATGCGCCGTATGCGAGCGTCTGCAGGCTGGACAGGTCGGCGGTATCCGCATCCGGGTGACTGACGATGGCGTTAATCATAGTTGGCACGAGCAGCGCCGTCGTGATTCGCTGGCTAGCAATGAGATCGAGAACGGCGGATGGGGAAAACTCCGGCAGCAACACGTTCGTAGCACCGGCATAGGCATAGGTGGAGGTTACGTTCGCGGCGATATGAAACAAAGGCAGGCACTGAAGAAATCTGTCCTCAGAGCGAACCCCATATTCGAACAGGTTCGAGTGAATACGGGCGAACAGCGCGCCGTTGGACAGGGTCGCTCCTTTAGGCCTGCCCGTGGTGCCGCTGGTGTACAGAATCAGATTGCCTGCAGATGCGTCGATCGCTTCGGTGACTTCCGCGTAGGGAGCCGCGCGGCTCAGGCTGCTTTCATAGCTGCCGCCGAGCACCAGCAGGTTCTCAACACCCAGCGCCTGGCCGGTTTCAGCATAAGCCTGCCCGCAGATCAGCAGCCGCGGACTACAGTTTTTGATGATGTAGTCGAGTTCCGGAAGCGCCAGCCGGAAATTCAGTGGTACCAGAATGATGCCGGTGCGCATGCTGGCTAAGTGAATTTCCAGGTGCTCGATGCTGTTCATGGCCAGAAGCGCCAGCCTGTCCCCGCGGGTAAAGCCGGCCGCTTTGAGCACCGAACGCAGTCGGTTGGCTCGCTCGTTCACCTCGCGAAAGGTCAGACTGGCATTTCCGCAAACCACCGCTTGCCGATCCGGACTGTTGGCCAAAGGGAAGGAGAGGAGGTCGGGAACGATGCTCACGGCTCAGTCTACCTTCTGCAGTACCAGAAACATGGCCTTGTCCAGCGCCACGAAAAAATCCTGGTAAGTCTTGGGGTCATCAACCGTATCCTCGTCGATCCGGGCATTGGCACGCACCGCAATCTGGTGATCACCTTTTTCACGTACCGTAACCGTGATACGCATCGTGTATGCGCTCAACCTTGTGCCGGTAACGGAGCCGATCTGGAGGTCCGCGCGATCGATGGTGAAGCCGAGATCCTGCAGCGTTGAGATGACGGCGCGCAATGTCATACGTTTGTCCAGGGTGTCGTACTCTCGGGTCTGCATCTGACGGATCTCGAGCTGGCTCCCGGCGCCGATAACGTCGGGTCCCTGAAGATTTGCCGCGCATCCCGCGAAGATCAAAAGTGTTGTCGCCAGAAGCGCTGAGGACAGAGATTTCATTGCATCTCCTGCAGGGCAATAGACTTCGCCAGATTGGCGAATATCTCCTGGTAGACGGCCGGATCGTCTATCTGCTCGCTGACCTTGACACGGCTTTCCTTGTCGAACACCACCCGCTGGATTGTTACCCGGGCGGTGTAGTCGCCCGCCCTTGAGAGGCTTGGCAGAACGACCAGGGTCAGCAGTATTTTCTGCTCGTCGCTGGCAGAAGACAGTGCAGCACAGTTGCCGCTGCCACCAAGGGTGCAGAGCACGTCGATCATCAGCAGGCCGGTCTTCTCCGCGGTGGAATCCGCATCGACTACTTTAGAAGCCGAAAGCACCCCCAAGGGTCCGGACATCTCGTCAAGATTGAACTCCATGTCCTGCAGCACGGCCACCGATGCCCCGAGTATCTCTGTCTCGGAGCTTGCCGCAAACATTCGGCTCTGCTCGCTGCGAATGGCCAGCGAGCTTTCCGGCAGACGCAGGGCCGCCTCCGGAAAACGTGAGCTAGATTCGCACCCGGAATTGATCAGCATCGTCACGACGCCCACGGTCAGAGAAAACGCGGCGCCGCGGCTTAGCAAAAAATGGCTGCGGCTTAGCAAAAAATGGCCACGCCGCATCAGAGCACGACTGCTGCGCATTAGAACTGAGACGCGTGATACGAGAAATCTCGAACCTGGTCGCTTTCGTCGAACTTGATGACGACGGTGAGGGTTTTCTGGGTGGTCGAGCTGGCGCCGGAGCTGCTGGAGCCCACGCCGAGACCGCCCCCGGACCCGCCAAAGATCAGGCCGACGATGGAGCCGGAACTGCGAGAGTAGGCCACGTCCGTCGAGATCTTGTCGTAAACCCAGGTTTCTCTGCGCGCCTCGTCCGTCGTCACGATGTTCGGCGATCCCAGCACCTCGGCGACCTGCGCGCCAGACATGCCGATGGTAATTTCTTTCTGCACCACGCCGACGGTGACCCGGTCGGTCGAGTTGTCGCTGACCGCCTGCCGGTGCTGGCTGGCGCTGCAGGCTGTGAGAGCCAGGGCGCACAAGGTTGCGCAAAAGGCTGAAATGATCAGGCAGACGGGCGAATTTATGGACGATTTCGTGATCATTGGGGACCTCGTGTCTTTTCCTCGCGAATTTCGTGAGCGAGGCGAGTCTAGCCCCTTTTTTTGGGTTTGTATCTGCCCGACGCCCCGCATAGGATGACCGGCCAGCCCGTTCTTGGAACACCTGTCCCGTCATGATCAAACGCCTGTTCATCGTCCTCATGGCCCTGGGCATCCTGTTCGGCGGTATCTTCGGTTGGAAGGCCTATCAGAGCCATCAGTTGCAGCTGGCCCAGATTGGGGCCGGCGCGCCGACGGTGACGGTTTCTTCCGCCGTGGTCGAGTCAGATCGCTGGCAGGTCAAAGTTGCCAGCGTAGGCAGCCTGCGGGCGATTCAGGGTGTCGCCGTGAGTTCGGAGGTACCCGGCACCATCGCGACCATCAGCTTCCAGTCGGGTCAGCGAGCTGAAGTGGAAGACGTGCTGGTGCAGCTGGATGCGACCGCCGAGGAGGCCGATCTGCGGTCGCTGCAGGCCCAGCTGGACCTGGCGCGGCTGGACTACGAAAGAGCCCGAGGGCTGGCGCAGAGCACGGCGGTTTCTCAGGCGCAGCTGGATCGCGCTAAGAGCGTTCTGGACAGTCTGGCCGCGCAGGCAGACGAGCAGCGAGCCACCATTGCCAAGAAGACCATTCGTGCACCATTTGCCGGTGAGCTGGGAATTCGCCGAGTAAGCATCGGCGAGTATGTGTCGCCGGGAACCGAGATGGTCACACTACAGAAGCTGAACCCCATCTACACGGACTTTACCCTGCCCGAACGCTATCTGGAGCAGTTGGAAGTCGGCCAGACCGTAGAAATAGAGGTGGCGGCGTTTCCCGCCCAGGCTTTCAGCGGGACCATCACCGCCATCAGCCCCAAGGTGGAAGAGACCACCCGCAACGTCCTGCTTCAGGCCACGTTTGAAAATGCTCAGAGGCAGCTGCGGCCGGGCATGTTTGCGCGGGTTTTCGTTCTGGCAGGAGGTATGGACAGCGTGCTCACGCTGCCCCGGACGGCCATCAGCTTCTATCCCTACGGGGACTCGGTATTCATCATCGAGGCGCAGGGCGAGGACCTCGTGGTGGCTCGACGGCAGGTCACCACCGGGCGCATCCGTGATGGCAGAATTGAAATTCTGGCCGGCCTCGAGGCGGGCGATCAGGTCGTCAGCGCAGGGCAACTGAAGCTGCGCAGCGGCCAGCTAGTTCGCATTGACAATTCCATCAGTCTGCCGTCCGGGGCGACCCGGGGATGAGGTTTACCGACGTCTTTGTCGGCCGTCCCGTTCTGGCGACGGTGATCAGCCTGCTGATTCTGCTTGTCGGCGCGCGCTCTCTGGCGCTGCTGGAGATCCGTGAGTATCCCAAGGCGGAACGCGCGGTGGTGATGGTTACAACCGCGTATCCCGGCGCGGACGCGGATCTGGTGCAGAGCTTCATCACCACGCCACTGCAGCGGGCCATTTCCGAGGCTGATGGTATCGACTATCTGGTGTCCAACTCCCGTCAGGGAGTGTCGACCATTGAAGCCAACATGGCGCTGAACTACGACCCTAACGCTGCCATCGCCGAGATTCAGGCCAAGGTCGCGAGCCAGCGCAGCGTGCTGCCCCGGGAAGCCATGGATCCCGTCATCGACCTGCGAACCGGACAGACCTTTGCGCTGATGTATCTGGCGTTCGTCAGTGAAGAGATGAACCCGAGCCAGATCACCGACTACCTGCTGCGCAGCGTCATACCCCGGCTGCAGGCTATTCCCGGGGTCTCCAAAGCAAGTATCAGCGGCAACCAGACTTTCGCCATGCGAATCTGGCTGGATCCGAGACGGATGGTAGCGCTGGGTGTGACGGCTGCGGACATCCACGATGCGCTGCAGCGCAACAACTTCCAGGCCGGCGTGGGGCAGACCAAAGACGATCTGGTGAGCATTGAGCTCACCGCGACTACGACTATCTCCGAAGTAAAAGACTTCAATGACCTGATCGTGCGCTCGGACGAAAATTCCCTGATACGAATGCGCGACGTGGCCGAGGTTGCTCTGGACGCCCGCAACTACGACCAGATGAGCTGGTTCAACGGCGTTCCGGCGATCATGGTTGCCATCGAGGCTGCGCCGGGGGCTAATCCGATCTCGGTGTCCGCCGAAGTACGCGTGCTGGTGGACGATATCGAACGTCAGCTGCCAGAAAACCTGTCGCTCAACAAGGTTCACGATGGCAGCCAGTACATCGAGGATTCGATCGCCGAGGTGCTGCGAACGCTGGCCGAAGCCGTCATTATCGTGCTGCTCATCATCCTGGTGTCTCTTGGCTCCTGGCACGCGGCCATCGTCCCGGCGCTGTCTGTCCCCCTGTCGCTGGTAGGCGCCGCTTCCCTCATGCTGGCCTTTGGTTTCTCCATCAATCTCCTGACGCTGCTGGCCATGCTGCTCGCCATTGGCCTGGTCGTGGACGATGCCATCGTGGTGGTGGAAAATGTGCATCGGCACATCGCCGATGGCCAGACACCTTTCGACGCGGCGCGCGACGCCGCGCGGGAGCTGGCTCTGCCTATCGTCTCCATGACTACCACGCTGCTGGCCGTCTACGCGCCGATCGCCTTTGTCGGCGGCCTGGTGGGTATCGTATTTACCGAGTTTGCGTTCTCGCTGGCCGGTGCGGTTCTGATCTCCGGCATCGTGGCGCTGACCTTCTCGCCCATGCTGGCATCCAAGGTGCTCACGACCAGCGACCAGCCGGAGCGCTTCGAAAGCGCCGTCGAGCATTTTTTCGACCGCCTGGCCGAGCGCTATCGGCGAATGCTGCACGGTTCCCTGAGCTATCAGCCGGTTACCTTTGTTTTTGCCGCCGTCATCGTGACCAGCATCTACTTCATGTTCGTCACCAGTACCAACGAGCTGACCCCCACGGAAGATCGAGAGGTGCTCAACGTTCAGATGCGGGCGCCAGAAACTGCGACTCTGGAATATGCGACCGCCTATGCAGAGCAGGTGGTGAAAATTTACGAGTCTTTTCCCGAGTACCTGCGCAGCTTTCTGCTGATCGGCGGTGGCGGCACGCCGGCCACGACCTTCGGGGGGGTTCGTTTCGCAGCGGTGGCTGATCGGGAACGAACGCAGGATGAGCTGCACGCGGTTCTGCAGCAGAAGGTTGGTGAGATAGCGGGTGTTCAGATCGCCGTCTTCGCCTTTCCCTCGCTGCCGGGGGCGGCCCAAGGTGCGCCGGTGCAGTTTGTGATCACATCCGATCAGGACTATCAGCAGCTGGACGAGTTGGCCGGACAGATGATCGACGCGGCCCAGGGCAGCGGCAAGTTCGCCTTTCTGAACAAAACTCTGGAGATGGCCATGCCGCGGACCCGTGTGGTCATCGACCGGGATCGCGCCGGCGACCTGGGGATCGACATGGACGATGTCGGGGTGACCCTGGCGACCATGCTGGGCGGCAACTACGTCAACCGTTTTAACCTGCAGAGGCGGAGCTATGAGGTGATCCCTCAGGTTGCTCGGCAGTTCCGTCCCAGTCCCGAGTTGCTGGACGAGTACTATCTGCGTGCCGCCTCCGGTGATCTCGTTCCGCTCTCCAGCTTCGTGACCTTCGACCATTCCATCGAGCCTACCCGGCGCGCCCAATTTCAGCAGCTCAATTCCGTGACGGTGAACGGCGTTATGGCGCCCGGCGTCCCGCTCGGCGAGGCCATCGAATTCATGGAGAGCAAAGCTGCAGAGCTTTTCCCCCGGGAATTCAGCTATGACTACGTGGGAGAATCTCGTCAGTTCAAGCAGCAGGGCAGCGCTTTGATACTGACCTTCTTTCTGTCCATCGCCGTTATCTATCTGGTACTCGCCGCGCAATTCGAGAGCTGGCGCGATCCGCTGATCATTCTGATTTCCGTGCCGATGTCCATAGCCGGCGCGCTAGTTTTCGTTACGCTCGGTTTTGCCAGCATCAATTTGTATACGCAGGTGGGACTGATCACGCTCATCGGACTGGTTGCGAAGAACGGCATATTGATCGTGGACTTTGCCAACCGGCTGCAGACGCAGGAGGGAAGGAGCAAGCGGGAGGCGGTGGAGCAGGCGGCAGCGATCCGGCTCAGACCAATTCTGATGACCACGCTGGCCATGCTCGTCGCCATGGTGCCGCTGCTCATTGCCACCGGCCCCGGCGCGGTCAGCCGGTTTCAGATTGGCCTGGTGATTGCCACCGGTCTGGGCATTGGCACGCTGTTTACGCTGTTCGTGGTGCCCAGCTTTTACCTGCTGCTGGCCCGGGACCGTCAAGCGGAAGCGGCGGCGGCCTGAAATCCCAGCGAAACTGCCCTGGGTCGGACGAGGCCTTTCACGCCGAGCCCTTCGTGCCGAGCCCTTCGTGCCGAGCCCTTCGCGCCGAGCCCTTCGCGCCGAGCCCTTCGCGCCGAGCCCTTCGCGCCGAACCCTTCAGACCAGATTTAAAGCGACGAAGGCTTCGCTGATCTCCTTATAGCGGGCGTCCACGTCCTCCTTGATGTAAGCCTGGGTTGGAATGAAGAACAGGCCTTTTCGCAGGCCCTCCAGCGCCATCTCTGCGCACTGGTCCGGAGAAATGAACCGCTCCCGCAGAGTGTGCTCCGCGGTCTCGGGAATGGTGGCGCGCAGCGTCGGATCGGCAGGGTTCTCGCGGAGGGCGTCGAAGGTTGCGGCGAGGCGCTCCGTCAGCACGGGTCCAGGCATCAGCACGCTGACGCTGACCCCGGTGTCCCGCAGCTCGTAGCGCAGCCATTCGGCGATGACCAGCAGCGCGTGCTTGGTGCCTCCATAGATACCCATGGCCAGTTCGGCGTTGCCCGCCGGCATCACCAGCGAGTTT
>JAHEEG010000136.1 GCA_024640825.1 Gammaproteobacteria bacterium | reverse complement strand
TAACCGGTGCGCGGTCAGATCGAGGCGTATCGGGCCCTGTTCGAGGACGTCCGAATCGGGAGCGCCCGAACGCCGGAGGAGCGCCTTCACCCGTGCAATGAGTTCGCGTGGCGAGAAGGGTTTAGTAATGTAGTCATCCACCCCTGAATCGAAGCTTTTGAGTTTGTCCGTCTCTTCACCTCTGGCTGTGAGCATGATGATTGGCAGCTCGCCGGTATGGTCGTCGCGCCTCACTCGGCGGGCCATCTCCACGCCGCTCATGCCGGGAAGCATCCAGTCGACGATCAGCAGATTTGGCAACCCCCGGTCCAGGCGGGTCATGGCATCTTCGGCGGTAGCTGCTTCAACCACATGGAAGCCGGCGCGGCGGAGCGCGAAGTTCAACATATCGCGGATTTCGGGTTCGTCTTCTACCAGCAGTATGGTGTTTCCAGCCATCGGGCTAATCCGGGTCTCGCTTCGTTTCGAGCATTAGACAACACAATTTTTACAGTTTTATGAATGAGCCTGGAAAGAATATGACATTGCCCCGTGGGGGAATTCCCGATGAACATTGATCATGCGTCGGTCAATCCGGCCAATCCGGTTCTTTAGCGGTCACCGGAGGCATGAGCCAGCCCATCATGCAGCGGAGGCTCACCGTCTTATCGTCATCAGAATGTCATATTTTTGGGGAGAATGCAGAGTGGTTCTTTCGTACACATCGTCCTCTACGCCTGCACTAACTAAAGGAGTGCTACAACATGGAGAAGTCTCGATTTTCGACCTGTCTAATAGCGCTGTTCCTGCTGTCAGCGTTTTCCGGGCCTTCAAGGGCTGCCGAGGAGGGCGGGGAGATTGCCCTTCTGAAAGCTCAGCTGGCTCAACTCTCCGCTCGACTGGCAGAGCTTGAGGCCAGCAGCTCCCGCACCGAGGTCGCCGTGGAAAACCTCGGTGAAGCCTTTGCCTCAGCGCCTCAACCGAGCGCGGCGGAAAGCCTGTGGGCTGACCGGGTGAAGTTCAGCGGAAATCTGCGCTATCGCAACGAGTGGATTGACGTTGAAGACAGCAAAGACCGCTATCGGAACCGAATTCGGGCTCGACTGGGCGCCTCCGCCAAGGTGCTGGACAGCCTTACGACGCACATTCAGTTCGCCACCGGCAGCGACGACCCCAGATCCACCAATCAGACGCTGGGTGGCAACTTCTCTACGAAAGGCATCGGCCTGGATCTTGCCTACTTCGACTGGGATGCCACCGACAGCCTGAGCGTGCTCGGGGGTAAGATGAAAAACCCGATCGCGCAGCCCAAACAGAGCCGGTTTATCGATGGAGACATTACGCCGGAAGGCGTGGCACTGGCCTGGAATTCAGGCGACTTCTTCGCTCTGGGATCGGGCTACTGGGGCGTGGAGCGTTCGAGCGATGACGATACCTATGCCCTGATACTGCAGGGCGGCTTCCGGCACGCGTTAGACAATGGAATTGGACTGACGGCGGCGGTCAGCTACACGGACTGGGCGAATGTCAAAGGGTTCGACCCGTTCTATGACGGGGATCCCTTTGGCAACTCCGTGGGTCCGGGTGGCAACCTGATATACGATTACGACATTGTGGAAGGTTATGGGGAGGTCGCCTTCAGCCTCGATGAGCGGCCCCTGATTTTCTATGCGCAGTACGGCGTCAACACCGAGGCCGACAACGATGACACGGCCTGGTCGGCGGGGATGACCCTGGGCAAAACCTCGGGTCCCGGAACCTGGGAGCTGGGATACGCTTACCACGATCACGAAAAGGATGCGTTGTTCGCTCAGGTTGTGGATTCTGATTTCGCCAATGGTCAGACCGACGCGCGAGGTCACGTCCTCACGGGTAGCTACGCGTTCAGCAAAGCCGTGGGCGTCAGCCTCAGCTACTTCAACAACGAGCTGGATGCGAGTACCACCTCAAGGCGTGATTACCAACGAGTCATGTTGGATCTGAATATCAAATATTGATTGGCAACGCTGGGGCTCTACAATCCTCCCTCGGTCTCAGCGACGGCCCATTCGGCCTGGTGCCACAGGCAGACACTCATAACCAATCGGAGGAACAGGAACATGGGGGAAGCAGTTCAGATCAGATCCGCGGACGGGTTCACGCTGGGCGCCTATCAGGCGATGCCCAGCGGCACGCCCAAAGGCGCCGTGGTGGTGATTCAGGAGATCTTCGGGGTCAACCGTCACATCCGCGAAGTGGTGGATGGCTATGCCGCTGACGGATACTTTGCTATTGCGCCGCAGATCTTCGACCGGATCGAGCGCATCATCGAGCTGGGCTACGATGAAGCAGACATGGGTAAAGGTATCGAGCTGGCGTTCCAGAAGCTGGATCACGGCCTCACCGCGCAGGATCTGCAGGCGGCCGTCGAGGCCGCCTCGGTGCACGGCAAGGTCGGTGTGGTGGGCTACTGCTTCGGCGGCCTGCTGACCTGGCGCTGTGCCTGCGACCTGGAAGGGGTGAGCGCGGCCTCCGCCTACTACGGTGGTGGGTTGGCCAACGAAGCGGACAAGGCGCCTCGATGTCCGGTCATGATGCACTTCGGTGACAAAGACGCACATATTCCGATGTCGGACGTGGAGAAAGTTCGTGCTGCGCAACCGGACGTTGAAGTGTACGTCTATGACGCGGACCACGGCTTCAACTGTGACCATCGCGCCAGCTATGATGCGGCAAGCGCCAGCCTCGCCAAAGAGCGCACCCTGGCTTTTTTCGCGAGGCATCTGGCCTGAAACCGGCACTTGTCTGGTTGCGTCGAGGGGATTTTTTTAGGCGACGATTTACGGGAGTCAGTGCAGGCCTCTGAAAGGAGGCTTCGCCCTTGACTTCCCGTGGTCGTTTGTTGATCCTTCAGCACAGGAAAAGGGGCGGGAAGTGTCGATCACACCATAGAGTGTGGACCCCGCATTTAGGCTGTCCGGCAGCCGCTGAAATATTCGTCTGGTTTAAACGTATGCGCAAAACGGGATGCTCGCTCTGCGTTGCTGTTACGACCACGAGGAATCGAGAAATCAAACGAACCCGTAGGAAGTCGTATGAATAAGAATCGGATGAAGAGGCTGTCGACCTCGGTCCTGTTGTCGCTTGGTCTGGTGCTAGGCGGCACAGCGTCGGCTGCAACCATCAGCAATATCTATAAGGTGGCCGAGCAGCTGAACAGTCAGGCGAAAAGGTCTCAGGCTAAAATCGACGCCCTCACCGAACAGACGCGGGAGCTGCTTGGCGAATACAAGACGGTGCTCAAGGAGATCGAGGGCCTGCGGGTTTATAACCGACAGCTGCAAAAGCAGATTACCAATCAAGAAACCGAGATGACGCAGCTTGCCAGCGCCATTGACGAGGTGACCGTCATCGAGCGCCAGATCACGCCGCTCATGTTGCGCATGATCGATGGCCTGGAACAGTTCGTTCAGCTCGACCTGCCGTTTCTCCAGGACGAGCGGGCCAGCCGTGTTGAGAATTTGCGCGAGATGATGGACCGCGCCGATGTCGCGGTTTCCGAGAAATTCAGTCAGATTCTGCGCGCATTCCAGATTGAAAATGAGTACGGACGGACCATGGAAGCTTACGGGGACACCATTGTGCTCAACGGCACGGAACGCAAGGTTGATATCCTTAAAGTGGGGCGCGTCGCCCTCGTCTACCAGACGCCGGACGGAGAGGAAACAGGCGCTTTCAATGCCGATACGGGCCAGTGGGAAGCCCTCGAAGACTCTTACAAAACCCCGATTCGTAACGGCATCCGAATGGCCCGCAAGCAGCTGTCGGTCGACATGCTGACCTTGCCGGTTAGAGGCGCGGAGGCGGCAGAATGAACAGGATGAGCATGAAGAAGTATCTTAGTATCGCCTATGCGGGTTCTATCGTTGCGGCGCTGGCTTTTACCCCCATTGTCCACGCAGAGGAGGCGTCTGCCGCGGCTCCGGCAGCGGGAAGCCAGGGCGACCTGGTGGTCAACAAGGCCGGGTCTCTTGATGAGCTGTTGAAGAACGTCGAGCAGCGGCGCGTCGTAGAATCAAAGGAAAACTCCCAGCGTGAAGCGCGATTTACGCGCGACAAGAATGCCCAGGCCAAAATGCTGGCCGACGCCAAAGCCGAGCGTACCCGAGAGGAGCAGCGCTCGGAACGCCTGGAAACCCAGTTCGAAGAGAACGAGATTCGCATCGGCGATCTGCAGGAGCAGCTCGACCGTCGGCTGGGTTCCCTGCGCGAGCTGTTCGGGGTGCTCCAGCAGGTGGCGGGCGATACCCGTGGCCTGTTCGAAGGCTCCGTCATCAGCGCGCAGATTCCCAATCGGGGCGAGTGGCTGGACAATCTGGCCCGCAAGATGGGGACTGCCAGCGAGCTGGCTACTATCGACGAGATGGAGACCCTGTGGTTCGAGCTGCAGCGTGAGATGACTGAATCCGGCCGGGTGGTTACGTTCCCCGGCACGGTGATCCTGAACAACGGTGAGCAGCTGAACACCGATGTGACCCGGATTGGGGCTTTTTCCGTGGTCGCAGAAGGTGAGTACATTCAATACGACCCCGACAGCGGCAACCTCATAGAACTGGCGCGGCAACCGGCAGGACGGTTCACCTCCACCGTGGAAGACCTCGAAGATGCGGCGCCCGGCGAGACCGTTGCGTTTGCAGTAGATCCAACTCGGGGCTCGCTTCTCAGCCTGCTGATTCAGGCCGCTACCGTTGGCGAGCGGGTAGGTTCGCTGTTCGGCGGCATCAGCAAGGGCGAATGTTATCTGCCATTCTGTGACGGGCAGGGTGGTTACGTTGGCTCGGTCATCATCCTCGGCGGTATCCTCGGCGTGATTCTGGCGCTCTGGAAGCTGGTACAACTGTCCGTCATGGGCACCAAGGTGAACGCGCAGAAGAAAACGGATACCCCGGACACCGGGAATCCGCTGGGTCGCGTTCTCAAGGTCTATCAGGACAACAAAGACGTCGACGTCGAAACGCTGGAACTCAAGCTGGGTGAGTCCATACTCGGAGAGACCCCTGCCATCACCAGCAATATTACGCTGCTCCAGGTGATCTCCGTGGTGGCGCCCCTGCTGGGCCTGCTCGGTACCGTCATCGGCATGATCCTGACTTTCCAGGCAATTACTCTGTTCGGCACCGGCGATCCCAAGACCATGGCCGGCGGTATTTCCACCGCGCTGATGACTACGGTGCTCGGCCTGTGCGTTGCCATTCCCATGACGCTGCTGCACTCCATCGTTGCCACGCGCAGTCGGTCGGTGATTCACGTCCTGGAAGAGCAGAGCGCCGGGATCATCGCCGACCACGCGGAGAAATCCGGCCAGGCTCTCGGGTAGAACAGGTTGAGACAGGATTGAAGATAAGCCGAGGTTAGTACAACAGCATGCTGTATGACGCTTACATCAACGTTATCTCCTTCATGGACCAAGGTGGCGATGTGCTCTGGCTCATCGCGGCCCTGACGTTCCTTATGTGGACGATGATTTTCGAACGCCTGTGGTATTTTCAGTCGGAGCACAAGCACCTTATACGGGAGTCGACCGAAATCTGGGAAGACCGCACGGAGCGGCGTTCATGGAGCGCGCACCAGGTGCGGGACCGCCTGATCTCCGAGGCTGCCGACAAAATCATGGGCACGCTGCCTCTCATCCAGACCTGTGTGACGCTCTGTCCGTTGCTGGGCCTGCTGGGAACAGTTACCGGGATGATCTCCGTGTTCGACGCGATGGCTACGCAGGGTGGCAACGCGCGGTCCATGGCCGCCGGTGTGTCCATGGCCACCATACCCACCATGGCGGGTATGATCGCTTCCCTGTCGGGGTTGCTGGCCGCAACATTTATAAAGCGCAAGGTGGATTTCGAGGTGGAACTGTTCGAAGACCATCTCACGATGGACCACTGAGGGTGACCTTGCAGAGCGGAGTGCAGTATGCGTAAGAGCATGAATCGGTTTTCTCGCAACGATGAGGAATCAGACATCAATTTGACGCCCATGCTAGACGTGGTGTTCATCATGCTGATCTTCTTTATCGTCACTGCGACCTTTATCAAGCAAGCGGGAATCGACGTATTGCGGCCTCCCGCGGAAACTGCCGAACAGAAACCGACTGTGAGCGTGCTGGTTGCGATCAGCTCAAACGGCGATATATGGATCGACAAAAAGAAAGTGGATTCGGCGGCCGTCAGGGCGCACATAGAGCGTTTGCATTCAGAAAACCCCAAGGGCGGCCTGGTCATTCAGGCAGATAAGGGCGCCAAGAATGAGAAACTCCTTGCAGTGTTGAATGCGGCACGAGCGGCGGGGCTCACCGAAGTAGCGATCTCCACGGAAACCTAGAGGTATCGATTTATGACCACGCGTTACCTGTTTGGGGTTGTCCTTGGGGCGATTGCGACTTTTGCCCTGTTCATGCTGATGCAGGCCCTCATCAAGAGCGACAAGAGCCCCTTCGATGATTCTATCAAGGGCAAGATCGTGGATTTTGTGCGCCTGGAAGAGGATGTTGATCTGCAGACCAAGCAGCGGAAGCCGAAACCGCCGCCGCCGCCGGATGAACCGCCACCTGACATGCCCAAGCCTGATTTCGATCAGAGCAATGTCTCCCAGGGCGTGGACATAGGATCTGTAAACGTGAATGTGGATCTCAACGTTGGTGGTACTGGAGGGTTCAGCTCGGATGGCGAATATCTGCCCATCGTCAAGGTGGCACCAGTCTATCCGCGTCGTGCTCAGACCAGGGGCATAGAAGGTTTCGTTCTGCTTGAGTTTGTCGTGACGAAAACGGGTGCCGTACGTGACCCCGTGGTCATCGAGTCGAAGCCGCCTGGCATATTCGACCGCGCAGCGACACAGGCGGCGCTCAAATTCAAGTACAAACCTAAGGTGGTGAACGGCGAGCCCATTGACGTAGCAGGTGTACGCAATCTGATAACGTTTGAGCTGTCAAACTGATGGTCTTGGAGGTTGCAGCGGGAACGAGGAGTAGGGGATAGATGTTGATCCGGAAATTCTCATTGGTTTGGGCGCTCGCCTTCTGGCTGGCTGTGCCTTTGGCGGCTGAGCTGGGATTGTCTTCTGGGTCAGCACAAGCGGCGGAAGAAGACCCTGAGCCGCCCAAGGACACGCGACGCGTGCCGTCCATGAGCGAAGCTACGTTCAAGAAGCTTTCGGAAGCGCAGGAAGCCGTGGACGCCAAGGATTATAACGGCGCCCTGCGTGTGCTCAATGACATGCTGGCGAATTCTAAACGCCTCAACGGCAACGAGGTTGGCCAGGTCAACAACATGCTCGGCTTCGTGTATTTCTCCATGGAAGATTACAGCCGGGCGATAGACGCCTACCGTAAGGTGCTCGCCCAGGGAGAAGACATACCTGAAGGTCTGGAGGTAACCACGCTGTACACTCTGGCACAGCTATCCTTTGTTGCCGAGCGGTACCAGGATGCGCTGGATTACATGGAGACCTGGATCACCAAGGCGTCCAACCCCGGGCCCGACCCGCATATTTTCATGGGCCAGGTCTACTATCAGATGCAGAACTATCCAGCGGCTACCCGTCAGATTGAGAAGGGCATAAACATTGCCCAGGAGCGAAATACTCCGGTCAAGGAGCAGTGGTGGGCGCTACTGAACTTTCTGTATTTCGAGCAGGAGAACTGGCCCAAGGTGCTGGAAACGCTCGAAATACTGGTTCGCGATTTCCCAAAAAGGGAATACTGGATACGGCTTGCCGGCATACACGCTCAGGAAGGCAACGAAAAAGAGTCGGTGTGGAGCTACGAAGCAGCCTATGCCGGTGGTTTTCTCACCAAACAGGGTGACCTGACCAACTTCGCCGGGCTGCTCATGCAGGAAGAAGTCCCTTTCCGGGCTGCCAAAGTGCTGGACAAAGGCATGAAGGATGGCATCGTCGAGGAGACGGCCCGTACCCTGCAGAACCTAGGCCAAGCCTGGCAATTGTCTCAGGAAACCAAGAAAGCCATACCGGTTTTTGAGAAAGCGGCAAAACTCTCTGACGACGGCAAAATTTTCGAGCGCCTGGCCCAGCTCTATCTGGATAATGACGAGTTCAGCAAGTGTGTAACGTCCGCTGATGGCGCCATCAAGAAAGGCGGCCTGCGCAAAGTGCAGAGCGTGTACATCGTGAAGGGAATGTGCCTATACAATCAGGATAAGCTCAGTACCGCGCGAACTTCCTTCGTGTCATGTCGGAATGAAGCCCGACGCGATAAGGACGACGGCAATCAGCGCATCTGTCAGCAGTGGATCACCTACATCGACAACGAAAGCAATCGTCGGGAGCAGCTCAAGGCGGCTATCTGATCGACTGATATGCAATTAGATTAAGCACGGCCGGTTTTTACCGGCCTTTTTTTTAGGGAAATCATGTTTACAGGGATCGTCCAAAAACTTGTTCGGGTCATCGCTGTGGAGAATGAAACCAGTCTTCGCCGGCTAACGCTGCAGATGGATGAGCTGGCCGAAGGCGTTGCTCTTGGCGCTTCCGTTGCTGTCAACGGGACCTGTCTGACAGTGACTCACGCCCAGGATGGCAACGTCCGTTTCGACGTCATTCGGGAAACACTGAGCCGCACAAACATTGGCCGTCTAGGCCCAGGCGACATCGTAAATGTCGAAAGGTCTTTCAGGGTGGGTGACGAAGTGGGCGGCCACATCGTATCCGGTCACGTAGCCGGTGTCGCTACTTTGACGCGGATCGAGGAAGCGGCGAACGAGCGGAATCTTTTCTTTTCGGTGTCTGCCGAACTGATCAAGTATCTTCCGCACAAGGGCTACGTTGCTCTAGACGGTGCGAGCCTCACCATATCCTCGGTAGATGCTCAGGCCTGCGAGTTTGGCGTCTGCCTGATTCCGGAAACCATAGCCCGGACCACGCTGGGCGTCGCAAAGGTCGGTTATCAGGCAAATCTTGAAGTTGATGCCCAGACCCAGGCCATCGTGGATACCGTAGAGCGCGTGCTCAGTCAGCCGGAATGGCGGCAGCGCATGGCTTCCTCCTAACCGTTGCCCTGCATCTCCCGGAGGTTGCCGATTACGGCCTGCAGCGCCCGATCGAATACCTGTGAATCGTTCAGTACCGTGAGCTTCTCGTCCTGCAGTTCCATAGCCAGTTGCATTCGATTTCGCTCCGCGACTTTCATGCCGCGTCGGTTGACGAAGATGTAGCGTTCTCCCGGTTTAACGATTGCCGCGAGTTTGCATCTCAGCAGCTGCCCGTCTGGGTCAATGAGCTCGACCCAAACGCCTTCTCTGAGCATCTTGATTTTGTCAATGAACTCTGGCCGTGCGGCATCTCCCGCCTGCTCGGGTGGGAGGTCGTCTGCCGAGGTAAGGACGATTTCTTCAACAGCTTCGAAGGTGCTCACCGGGGTCGGGGCGGCATCGTCCTCGAGATAGGCTCGGTCACGCAGGTTCACTTCCGCCAGTTGGCTGGTCAGTCTATCTTTCCAGCGCTCGTGTTCGGCATCAGGCAGCTTGAGTTCAGACATACCTTTACCCAGGCGGCTCACAAGATCGGCAATCAGCGACTCGCGCCGGGCAACGTCATCAAGGTTGGTCAGTGGTTGTAGACACCACAGCAGATCGTCCAATGCTTTGACGTGGCGGTTCCAGCCCTCGGAACGGCTGCCGCTCGTCAGGCAGGCGTAGATAAGCACTTTTGACCATACTTCGCTCAGAAAACGTCCCGCAATCGGTGGTAGTCGTAATCCGCAAGCCTTCTGATTGATGAGTTTTTGAGCTGCGAGCTTGGCGGCCGTCGTTTTCGCCTTGCCGGTCTCGGTCTGCTTGATCCGATCTTCGACCCGCTGGCTACGCTGATACTCTCTGTTCTGGAAAGCACGCAGATCTTTGAGGAGCTCCTGAAAGATGTCCGGATTGTTGGTGAAGCCGTTGAGCACCTGCAGCACAACAGATTCGATCTTGTTGTAAGTGGCGTCTCGTTTCAGCTCAGCGGCGGAACTCCACCCGATGCCGGCGCTTGAAAGTTCGTTGAGCAATTGTCGGGCCGGATGGCCCCCCTTTTCGAAAAAGGTCTTGTCGATGATGGCCAGCTTGACGATGGGAATCTGTAATCTTGCGATCAGGGCCTTCATTGGAATGGCCAGGTTCCGGTCGTTGAGAATGTAGTCAAACAGCATGCCGA
>JAHEEG010000278.1 GCA_024640825.1 Gammaproteobacteria bacterium | reverse complement strand
CGAGGGTTCTGCCGGCAGAGCGAGGATAAGCCTGTCACGGGCGCGCGTCAGAGCGACATAAAGCTCTCGCGCAGCATCCCGTTCATCTTTTTCGATCAGCTTGTCAGCAAAAACCTTCTGATTTTCAGGTGCTGCAAAACTTGGAAGCCAGCTCAGGTCGGCATGCTCGAGCACGTTGTCCAGATCTTCGAAACTCGAGAAATCCGCGCTCAAAGTGCCCGGGCGTTCGGGAAACTTGAATTCCAGGCCCGCCACGACCGTGATATGCCATTCGCGTCCCTTGGCAGCATGCCAGGTTGATATTTCGACCCCTGTTCCCGACCAGCCAGCCGGATCGGGGTGACGGTTCCAGTCTTTTTCGGTTTGTGCCGAAATCCAGCCAAGGAAAACCTGTGGGCCGAAACCATGGAAGCCGGCAGCGGCGCGCATGTCTTGTGCGAGCTGATCGAACTCGCCGGCTTCCGCCTGAAAGCGTGCCAGATCCGACAGCGCTTCGAACGGGTCGGACAGACCAGCCGCCCAATCGCGCAGCCCGGTTACTTTTATGATTTCTGCGATCAGGTCGCCGACGGGCAAATCGTTTGCCAGCGGTTGCAATTCCCGTAGTTTTTCCAGTGCTGTATGTGTGTCGATCACGCCGTCAACTGCACTCGCCAGAGCTTCCTTCAGCGCAACGGCCGGCGGGCCGAGCGTCAGCCAGGTAAGTGCTGCATGAAGGTCAGCAGGGTCGGAAACAAAGGCAAGAGCAGCCCGCGCCGCCCGGGTTGCGGGCGCTTCAAGCCACCCTTCACCCTGGATGCGAACAGCCAGACCACGCTTTCGCAGTGCCTCTGCCATGCGCGCGCATTCCGATGTTGTGTAACAAAGAACAGCTATGTCTGATGGTTTTGCCGGCCGCAGGTTTTTCGTCTGCTTGTCGCACACCCTCTCGTTATTCTGTAGAACCTCGAAAATCCTGTCTGCCACGCAATCCGGCGCATGTTTCTTTTTGTCCGCCCAACTACGCGGTAGCATGATTGCCTCAATAGCTGTCACGCCTGTTTCGCCTTGTGTCGGCGCCAATTCATCGTAGCCTTCAGGGAAAAGCGCACTGCCAAGCATGTTTACGAAGCCCATAATGCGCGAATCAGAACGCCAGTTCTCGCTTAGTGGTTCGACACTGTCAGGGAAAGATTTCTGGAGCGCTTCTGAAAGGCGTGAATCCGCGCCCTGAAACCCCATAATAGACTGTTTTGTATCACCAACTATAAGGGCGCGGTGAGCACCCTTCGCCAGGCGCCAAAGCAATGAGAATTGCACAGGGTTGGTGTCCTGGAATTCATCGATCACGACGCAATCAATCTCAGCGAGGACAGCAGCGAGAATGTCTTCCCGCTTACGCAGCAGAGTTTCAGCCTCCACGATCATGTCTGAATAATCGATCAGGCCTGCTTTCCGTTTTGCGGCGTCGTAGGCTGCGAGAACCTGCTGGGCACCGCTGACAAGCGCAGAAAGATGTGCTTTTGCATCAGTAAGTGGGCCCGGATGTTGCACCAAGCCTTCGGCAGCCTCCATAACGGCGGCCGCGTATGCGTCGTAACCCTCCGGAGTTGGCGCCCCGCGCCTTGAGAGCCGCAGATTTCGCAATGCCTGCCATAGCGACCAGTCGCGCTCCAGATCATCGGTGTTCGCGGCGCGGCGCAGGTTCGTGAAGTCCCTGGCAAAATCTTTCTGCGCGGACTGGTTGCCCGCATCGGGCGCAAGAGATGCGGGAAAAGCCTGCAGAAATTCCCTTGCGGCACCTTTCAGTGTTCTTCTCAGGGTATCGCCATCGGCAGCCCGGGCTCCGTACTCGTCCTCCAATACCTGCAAGGAAGAAGTGCACAGTTCGGTTGACACGCCGATTGTGCCAAGTCCCCGCAAGAGGTCTACAGTGCGCAGCAGGTCGGAGCGCAGTGTGTCCTCGGCGCTTTTACCCGACAGAAAGTCCCATTTGTAACCGTATCGCCCGAGATCCTGCATGATCGGGTGAAGTGCGTCGCATCGCGTCATTTGTAGACGGATCAGAATATCGCGTTCGGCTTCGCTGAGCAGGCGGCTTTGAGGAGAACGACCTGCCGCGAAAGCATGCTCCGTCAGGAGCCTTTGTCCCAGGGAATGAATTGTTCCAACATAGGCCCGGTCAATTTCCAGCGCGTCATCGATGCGGCCGCGCTTCATGAGTTCAGCCCGAATGCGCATGCGCAGTTCGGACGCTGCCGCTTCTGTAAAGGTCACGGCAAGGATGCGGCCGGGCTTGACCTGACCGTTTTCGATCCAGTCCGCCAGGGTATTCTGAATTCGCGTGGTTTTTCCGGCACCAGCCCCGGCGGGCACCAACGTCAGGTGGTCTGTCATCAGGTGTCCTCCTCGGCCTGCAGAGTGAAAGCTTTCACAAACTCGTTGTCCTTGAGCGCGTAGGGGGTGATGCCCCTTTCTTTTTCCATCACACTGATGTCATCGGACCGGTTCAGCTGAATGACCCCTGCTCCCACTTCAGATACAACCTGCAGCAGGTGATCTGTCGCATTTGCGGAGATGTCGGTTGAGGCAACTTCAGTGCCGGGTATGCTTTCGCCGCCAAAGTCGGTCAGGACAGTTGCGTCGAGCATTGTGTGATAGGCAGTTATTGGCCTGGCACCTTCCTGAACCAGGCGTGTCAGTGGCGTCTCTTCAGAGGGGCGCTCCAGCATGGCGCGGTAGAGCGCAACCTGCAGATCCCAGCCTTTCGTCATGCGCTCGCGCCGCGAGTAGGATTTGGAACGTTTGTGATCTACCACAAGCACACGTCCGTCGGGCAGGCCCAGAAGGCTATCTGCGCGCCCCGCGATCAGCAGGCCGCC
>JAHEEG010000135.1 GCA_024640825.1 Gammaproteobacteria bacterium | reverse complement strand
TGGCGTTGCGCGCGGCGAAGATCGTCGCCATGCCCGAGGAAAACGTGCCGCGGCTGCCTTCGGTGGTATCGTTGTGACCCAGCGAAGTCGTGTCGGCGACAATGCACTTCACTCGGTCGTAGGGAATGCCCAGTTCCTCCGCCGCAATCAGCGACAGCGAAGCCCGGGAGCCGCCCACGTCAACGGTGCCCACCGCCAGATTCACAGTCCCGTCTACGCCGATGTTGAGATCGGAGCAGGTCTGACCGCCGAAATTGAACCAGAACCCGCAGGCCATGCCGCGCCCCTGGTTCTTGCGCAGGGGTGCCTTCATATGCGGGTGATTTTTCACGGCCTCCAGGGTCGGCCCGATGCCGATAGGCCCGTAGGTCGGGCCGTAGGATGCGCGGGTACCTTCCTTCGCCGCGTTCTTTATCCGGAAGCCTACCGGGTCCATGCCGATCTCGGCCGCTGCCAGATCGACCGTGCTCTCGACCGCGAAGGCTGCCATAGGCGCCGAGGGCGCGCGGTAGGCGGCTACCTTCGGACGGTTGACGAGCACGTCGTAAGCTACCGCCTTGACGTTGGCAAGGTCGTAACAAGCAAAGGATGTCATGGCGCCAAGCATGCCCCAGATGCCTGGGAAAGCGCCGTCCTGATAACGCAGCGTGGCGGTCGCTGCGGTGATGGTGCCGTCTCTCTTCACGCCGAGTTTGACATCGACGGACGTTGAACAGGTGGGCCCGCTGCCGCGGAATACCTCTTCCCGGCTCATCACCAGTTTTACCGGACGGTTCGCCTTGCGGGACAGCGCCAGCGCCACCGGTTCGCCCCAGACGTGGGTCTTGCCGCCGAACCCGCCGCCGATCTCCGAGGCTGTAACTTTGAGCTTCGCCACGTCCATGCCAAGCAGAGATGCGCACATATTACGGAATGTGAAGTGTCCCTGAGTGGTTACCCACAACTCGCCCTGGCCGTCAGGACCCACGCTTGCCAGGCACGCGTGGGGTTCGATATAGCCCTGATGGGTCTGCTCGGTCTTATAGCTTTTCTCGATAATGACATCCGCCTGCTTGAAGCCAGCGTCCACGTCGCCGTGACCGAACTCGGAGACCTGGGCGATATTGGAGGGCTTGCCCTCGTGCTGAATATGCGGCTGCACCACAGGCGCGTCCGACCGCATCGCCTCATCCACATCGGTTACGTGGGGCAGGATCTCGTAGTCGACCTTGATGAGGTTGAGGGCCTTGCGCGCAGTGGGCTCGTCGATGGCGGCAACTGCAGCAACCGCGTGGCCGTCGTACAGCGCGCGGCCTCTCGCCATGCAGTTCTCGAGGATATCGAGCAGGCCGCGATCACCGTTGGTGAGGTCCGGCAGATCCTCGCAGGTGACTACCGCTTTCACGCCCTCGAGCTTCTCGGCTTTCGAAGTGTCGATCTTGCGAATTTTCGCGTGCGCGTGGGGCGAACGAAGAATGCGCCCAACCAACTGGCCCGGTGCGGAAGCGTCCGCACCATATCTGGCCCGACCGGTGACTTTATCCATACCGTCCGGTCGGCGCGGCCGCGTCCCGACGACTTTGAATTCCTGATTGGTAAAACTCGTGTCGAGTGTCACTTGGATATTCTCCCTGTAAATTCTCTGCGTTTTCCGCGAACCGGCGTCTGCCTCTCAGACAGATCGCGCCGGCTATCGACGCTTCTTACCAGAAGCTTTCTTTGCCGCTTTCTGCTGTTTTCTGACTTCCTTTGCAGCCGCGTCCACCGCGTGCACGATTTTGTCATAGCCCGTGCAACGACACAGGTTGCCCGCCAGCGCGTAGCGGATTTCCTGCTCGGTTGGATCCGGGTTGCGGTCCAGCAAAGCTTTGGCGGCAACCAGGAACCCCGGTGTGCAGATGCCGCATTGCAGCGCCGCATGCTCGATGAACTTGTCCTGCAGCGGGTGCAGGGTGCCGCCATCGGCCAGCCCCTCTACCGTGTTCACCTCGCGCCCTTCCATTTCCGCGCCGAGGACCAGACAGGAACAGACCAGACTTCCGTCGACGGTGACGCTGCAGGCGCCGCAGTCGCCGGTACCGCAGCCTTCCTTGGCGCCGGTAAGCCCCAGACGGTTGCGTAACACGTCGAGCAGCGTTTCCCCAGGATGGCAGACATACTCGGTGGCATCGCCGTTAACTGTGGTCGAAACATGTACTCCAGACATCATTTACCCCCTGCGCGCTCGTAAGCGATCTTCGCAGCGCGCCGCGCAAGAACGCCTGCCACTTCGGTTCTGTACTCGACGGTGCCGCGCTTGTCGTCGATCGGGTTGCAGGCTGCCTCGCAGGCCGCCGTCAGCTCCGCGAGGGCCTCCGGTCCGAGCTTGCTGCCGATGATGGCTTTGGCAGCGTCAGGCACCAGCACTACGGTTGGCGCTACCGCACCGAGGGCCACACGCGCAGCCTTGATCACACCCTTGGGCCCCAGCGTCAGACTGACGCCGGCGCTGACCACGGCGATGTCCATCTCCGTGCGCGGTATCAGCCGCAGGTAAGCGTCGCCCGACTTCGGCGGCCGCTTCGGCAGGGTAATGGACTCGACGATCTCCCCTTTCGTCAGGGACGTTTTGCCCGGTCCCACAACGACTTTCTCCACAGCCAATGTACGGCGCCCCTGCGGCCCGACAATGGCCACCTTTGCGCCAGCGGCCACCAACGCGGGTACGCTGTCCGCAGCGGGAGATGCGTTGCACAGGTTTCCCACCATGGTGCATCGACCCTGAACCTGGTCAGATCCAATCAGGTTGGTCGCCTCGACGACCCCCGGCCAGGCCTTCTTCAAAGCCGCGGATGCCCCGACCTGGGTCCCCGGAACGCTGGCCCCGATCCGGAAACCCGCTGCCGTCTTGGTAATAGACTGGGTTGCCGGGATGCGCTTGATATCGACGATGAGCTCCGGGTCGATAAGCCCGCTCTTCATTCGGACCAGCAGGTCGGTTCCACCGGCGAGAACAAAGGCCTTGCCCTTGGCCTTCGCCAGCAGCGCCGCCGCTTCCCTGGTGGTCGTTGGTGATTCGTATCGCATAGGCAGGTTGCCTCCCCTTACAAGCCTACAGGCGCCGGGCGAATACCGGCACCGGAATGAGTGTGCAAAGATCCTAACGGTCCGGCCGTCGGCGCTCAACGACTTTCCGCAGCTAGTTCGTGAAACCCTCCGAGGTTCTGCCAGATTCAAAAAGGATTATCATTTGCCGGACGCGATCGGCTGGTCCTGCGAAACATAGACGGGCACCTTTGAGCGTCAGATTGAAACCGAACAGGGAACCAGGGGAGAAGGCCATGTCATCGGAAGTCACCAAACAGATTGCCGAGCAGGAGCAGTTTTTCGCACCACTCATCATCGAGCCGGAAGGCGTGGATCTCTCCCGAGAGGAACTGGACGGGGTGCCCGTAGAGTGGACCGAGCCTGCCGGCGGACCCAGCGACCCAACCCGGGTGGTGCTATACCTGCACGGTGGCGGCTACTCCGGCGGGCTTGCCGCCTGGGCTCGAAGAGGCACCGCCCGCCTCGCGCTTGGCCTGGGTTGCCGCGTTGTCGCCCCCGACTACCGCCTGGCGCCCCGCTTTCCGTTCCCGGCCGCCCACGAGGACGTGCTGGCCGTCTACCAGCACCTCATCGGACCCGGCGGCTACAAGCCGAACCGTGTGGCCGTCGCCGGTGACTCCGCCGGTGGCGCGCTCACCGTATCCCTATGTGCGGACGCCCGCGACCTGGGGATCCCCCTACCGGCATGCGGCATGCTCAACTCTCTGTGGGCCGACATCGCCATGAACACGCCGTCGCTGGACGACCCGATACGTAACGGCTTCGACATAAGGCGCGAGATGGTTGTGCAACTGAGTGAAACGCTTTTGTCCACCGGCGGCATAGACCCCATGGATGGCCGGCACTCGCCCGTGTACCGCGACCTCACCGGCCTGCCTCCACTACTGGTGCAGGCCGCCGGGCGCGACATCTGTCACGACGACAGCGTGCGCCTGGCGGCATCCGCGCGGGCCGCCGGCGTTTCGGTGACGATCACCGAGTACCCGGATGCCGAGCACATCTGGATTCTCAACGGGCCGTGGCGCATCGAGTACCCCCAGGGATACCCCGAGGTCCCGATTCGCTGGGCGGACTGCGGCGCCGAGGCCCCGGAAGCCGTGCCCGCCATTGAGGAGATGATTGCCTTCGCGCGAGCTCACACCACCTGAAAATTTGAACGATAAGCCTCGCGGTGAAACTGACTTAGTGGAACCGGCTAACCCGCGCTGAGGATATTAGTGGCCCCGTTGTCGACCACCAATTCCGTCCCGTTGACGTGCTTGGCATCATCGGAGGCCAGAAACAGCACCATGTTGGCGATGTCCAGCGGCTCGCCAATGCCAAGCTGCAGACGCAGCGCTTCTGGATCTTCCGCCTCGGTGATCTTGATACCTGCGCTATGCTCGAGGGCCGCCTGCACCATGGCCGTATTGATCGATCCCGGGTGCACCGAGTTGCAGCGAATCCGATAGCCTCTGGCCCGACAGTGGGCGGCAACGGATTTCGTCATGCTGCGGATACCCCCTTTCGCCGCGGCGTAGGCGAGATAGTTGGCAGATCCCTGCAAGGCGACGACGGACGACATGTTGATGATGGATCCACCCCTTTCCTTCATGGCATTCACCGCGTGCTGGCACCCCCAGAAGGTGCTGTCCAGGTGCACGGCGAGGGTGCGGCGCCACTGCTCGGTGGTCGTGGTCTCTATATCGGCGATGATGGCAATGCCCGCGTTGTTGACGAGAATATCCAGCTCGTCGTAGCCGCTGATGACGTGATCCATGAGCACGTTCCAGCCGTCTTCGTCGGACACGTCCTGATGCAGGTAGTCCGCACCAATCTCCTGGGCGATGGTCCAACCCCGCTCGTCGTCGATGTCGGTCATGATGACCCGCGCGCCCTCGGCAGCCAGCAGCCGCGCGTCCGCCTCACCGAGCCCCTGAGCTGCCCCCGTAACGATGGCTACCTTGCCGTCCACTCGTCCCATTCTTTTTCCCCTTAATACTTCATCTGTAGATCAGTTATTTGTCAAAACCAACGAAGGAGGCAACCTCGTCAACGGGTCGGCGCTGCGAGCGTACATGGTTTGCCGCGAAGTCGTCGTCCGGATAGCCCATGGCGACGCAGATCATGATTACCTGATCATCCGGAATGCCCGCGTGCTCGCGCACCACGGGCGACTGCATGATGCCCTGGCTGTTCACCACCGCACCAAGCCCCTTCGACCAGGCGGCGAAAACCAGACCGTTAACCAAAGCGCCGCAGTCGAACTGAGCAATATCCCCGCCCTGCAGCTCTTTGTCGTAGGTCACCACAATAGAAACCGGCGCGTCGAACTGGCGGAACCCGCGCAATACCCAATCCTGACGGCCCTCCGTGTCGTTTCGCTCGATCCCCATTGCCTGAAACAGCTGCACCGCGATATCCACCTGCCGCTGCCGGTGCACCCCCTCATAGGCGCCGTGGGAACGAATCTCGCGTGAGGGCGGGACACCGGCGAGATTGCGCTCCGTGTTGGCCTTGCGAATCCGGTCCAGGGGCTCACCGGTCACTATGTACAAATGCCAGGGCTGGGTATTCATCGACGAGGGCGCCCGCGTCGCAAGCTCGACCACCTCCTCCAGGACCTTTCTCGGGACCTGGTCCGGTTTGTAGCCACGTATGCTGCGCCGTCCCTGTACGACCTCTTCGTATTCCACCCTGTGCTTCTCCTGTCTGTGACTGCCTGCCAGGAACGCCACCATGATCCGGATGCTAACGCGTTTGGCAAGAAGTTCGATCAGATTCGAGCGTGTCGATCTGTGGCGCACTCTTGACCGAACAGGGAATCCAAGGGGGGCTGATGCGGGTTCACGACAAGCGCATTCTGGTAACTGGCGACAGAAGAGGCATCGGTTTGAGCGTCGCAACCCGGTTAGCGGCTGAGGGCGCGTTAGCGCCGGAGAATATCCGCAGCGCGTCAGCCATCCGCCTCGTAGGTTCCCCCGGACTCCCACTGCACATCGATGGGTCCGGTGGATATGAGCAGAAAATCACAGCCGTCCGGACCAGACTCCTCGGGTCCGTAGGTGTGGTTCGCCCGCACCCAGCGCACGTCGCCCTTTTCGTACCAGCCGGTGCCATCGTTGAAGGACATGGTCCCGCGCATGATCACATAGACGGTGTCCGCGGCGTGCGCATGCCGCTCGGCGACCGTGTTGGGCGGAAATCGGTTCGGAACGATCCAGGGACCAGTTTCCCAGGTATCGCCCATGAACTTCACCTTGACCACGTCGCTCATGTGCTCGAAAAACTCCGGCGAGGCTTCGGGGTCCACAAAGGTCGTCCACTCCCCGTCGTCGAAATTGGCCTTGCCCCGCCACTCGTTGTGATCTGCGATCGTCTTCAGCATTCCAGCCCTCCTCCTGGTTTTTCCTCGATGGTGCCCGTCGCCGCATCTGTTGCTACCCTTGGCAATCGTCAAGGAGAGAAGCGCATGCAGACCTGGACCGTCGGCGACGTAACCATAACCCAGATCGTCGAGCTGGTGTTCACTGGCCTGGACGCCTTTCTGCCCGATGCAACACCCGAGGCCGTATTGCCCATCGAGTGGTTGAGGCCGTACTTCATCACGCCCGAAGGCGTTCTGAAATTCAGCATTCACGCCTTCGTCATCGATACCGGATCCCGACGCATCATCGTCGACACCTGCGTCGGCAACGACAAGCCGCGCGACGTGTTTCCCGACTGGCACATGCTGCAGACTGACTTTCTGGAGGATCTGACGTCAGCTGGCTATCCACCCGACACCATCGACACCGTGCTGTGCACCCATCTGCATCTCGATCATGTTGGCTGGAACACGATGCGCCAGGGCGAGACCTGGGTGCCAACCTTTCCCAATGCCCGCTATCTGATCGAGCGCTCTGAGTATTCTTACGTGCATGAGGAGGCCGAGGCGGAAGATGTCGAGCCCTGGCTGCGGGATATGAACCGCGTCGTCATGGCGGATTCCATCCGCCCGGTGGTGGACGCAGATCTGGTGGATCTGGTCGATCACGATCATCGGGTCTGTGAGGAAATCAGCCTGATTCCGACCCCGGGTCACACCATCGGCCACGTCAGCGTGCAGATAGAGTCCCGCGGCGAGTCAGCGCTCATTACCGGCGACTTTATCCACCATCCCTGTCAGCTCGCCCATCCTGAATGGTCGGTGACCACGGATTACGACGCGCGCGCCTCGGAACACACGCGACATCAGGTTTTCACCAGGCTCGCCGACACGCCTACGCTGGTCCTCGGCACTCACTGGCCGGCGCCAACGGCGGGGACCATCAGCCGCTGCGGACACAGCTACCGGTTGAATTACGGAGCGGATTCGCGGGCAGATCCGGAGTCCTGACTATCGCTGCGCTTCTTTTCGGGCTGCAACTCAGCGCACGGCACGCCACCATTCCTGCATGACCACCGGCATGTCGCCCGCGTACTGCTGCATCAGCTCGTTGGCGTCATCAGGCAAAGCCTGAGGTTCGGTCGGCACCAGATCCGACGCGCCCTGAACAGGGTCCAGCCACTCGAGCTCGAGATTTTCGATCATCGAGCCGAAATCCGGGGCCTCGTGATGCGGACTGGTCTGATGGCTCATGAATCCGAGGTAGTCGTCGAAGGACTCGAGGCAGTAGTAGGTTCGAGGTTCGGCGCCGCGCCAGTACTCATAGCGACGACAGCTCTTCTCGTGCTTGTGGGTAGCCTCGAACATCTCCCGCGCGGTGGCTTCGAAGGCCGCCTCTTTACCTTCGATTATTTTGATCTTAGCCAGAAACGTTGCCATCACTACCCCCTGTGTGTGAAACCCGTGCAAAACCCTGATCCCAGTGTAATCAGCACCCCGACTCATCACCAGTTGCACGTCGTCTCGTCGCTGTGGTTATGATTGCTGGAGATTGTCATCAGGGAAGGAGAGCACTGCTCATGAAAGCTTTGACCGGCAAGACGGCGTTCATCACCGGGGGGGCCAGCGGCATTGGTTTTGCCATGGCCCAGGCCTTTTTGAATGAGGGCATGAACGTTGCGATCGCCGACATCGATGCCGATGCGCTGGCATCGGCAGAGGCAAGGCTGGCTGGCAGCAACGCCACGGTGCTGGCGGTGCAGCTCGACGTTACCGACCGGCATCAGTACCAGGCAGTTGCGGACGGCGTCGAGGCGGCGCTGGGCAACATCCACGTCGTCTGCAACAACGCCGGCGTCTATCGCGGGGGCAGTCTGGACGCCGTGACCTATGAGGATTGGGACTGGGTCATGGGCGTGAATCTGGGCGGCGTCGTCAACGGCATTCAGACGTTCGTCGAGCGCCTGAAAGCTCACGGCGAGGGCGGACACATCGTCAACACGTCGTCCATGGCCGGAGTCACGACATCACCGGGACTGGGGGTTTACAACGCCAGCAAGTTTGCCGTGGTGGGCCTCTCCGAGGCCTTGCGGACGGATCTCGAACCGCTCGACATCGGCGTGTCCGTGCTCTGTCCCGGTATGGTACGCACCCAGATTCTGGACAGCGAGCGCACCCGCCCCGACAGCTTCGAGGTAAACGAAGCTGCGGCCAACGAGGCGGCGCAGGCCCACAGCGCCATGATGAATCTCGCCATGAACGCCGGCATAGAGCCATCGGAAGTCGCCGATCTGGTGGTGCAGGGCATCAAGGAAAATCGTCTCTATCTGTTTCCTCATCCGGAAATGAAGGAGGCCGTCGTCGCGCGCATGACGGCCCTGGTGGAGGCGTTCGGCGAAGCCGATCCGGAGCGCCTCAAGGCCCAGCAGGCGTTCATGGCGGATCTGCTGCGCGCGACCACAGGATCATGACGGAACAGAACTACCAGCACGTTCGTGTCGACCGCACGGCAGCGGTGGCAACCCTCACCTTCAACCGACCCGAGGTGCGCAACGCGCTCAACGAGCTGATGATGGCAGAGATCCGTCGGGCCGTGATTCAGCTCGCCGACGAACCCCAGATTCGCGTGATTGTCCTGCGCGGTGCAGGCGGCCACTTCTGCGCCGGCGGCGACCTCAACATGATGCGCGACACCCCTCCCCCTGCGGACGACGGCACCGACCCGGAGCTGGCCCGGTATCGAATGTTCGGCGACGTCCTGCAAACCATGAACCGGCTGCCGCAGGCGGTGGTCGCCGTGGTCGAGGGCACCTGCGTTGGCGGGGGTTTCGGCATGGCCGCCTGCGCCGACCTGGTGATCGCCGGCAACAGTGCCAGGTTCGGCCTGCCCGAACCCCGCCACGGTTTCATCCCCTCGCAGATCATTCCTTTCCTGGTCAGACGCCTCGGTGAGGCTGCCGTCCGCCGCATGGCCGTAACCGCCAGCGTTATCGACGCGGCGGAGGGTCACCGGCTGGGGATGAGCGACATTCTCGTGCCCGACGCGGAGATTGACGCGACGCTCGCTCGTGAGCTGACCGCTCTGCATCGTGCGGCCCCCCGGGCGGTAGCCGCGGTAAAAAAACTCGTTATCGATTCATCCGAGCAACCGTTGGAGCCCGTGCTGGATCAGGGCGCCACCGCGCTGCTGGCGCTTCTCCGCGGCTCCGAAGCAGCAGAGGGAATATCCGCCTTCCTCGCCAAAAGGCCGCCAGGCTGGGCAACCCAGCAGCGTTAGTCGACCGCCCACTATCGAAGGTTTCCACAATTGCCGGTAGCCTTTGATGCCAAGTCACGCATAATTGCATCCTTGCAGGAGAAACCCAGATGGCAAAAAAATCGGAAAAAGACCTGAACATATTGGATCTTCTATTGCGCTTCCTGGGCCCGTTGGCGCTGGTGCTGCTTACCTATAATCCCAGCGGCTATTCGTTCTACGACTGGTTCAGCAGCGCGATCGCGGGGAGTGGACTCGGTGGCGTTCACTTCCTCGCGCTGGTCGTATTGATCATCGGCTGGAGCATCCTCCTGATCGCGACCTGGAACGCGCTCGATACCTTTGGCGTCATCCTCACCTGCGCCCTGCTCGGCGCGATCGTCTGGGTGTTCATAGACTGGGGTTTGCTGAACGCCGACTCGGCGAGTGCCATTGCCTGGATCGTGCTCGTCTGCCTGGCTGGCGTGCTTGCCGTAGGCTTGTCATGGGCCCACGTCTGGCGACGCCTGACTGGTCAATATGCCGTGGATGAGATCGACGATTGAGTCTAGAGCCAGTCGAGATCACGTCATGAAGTGGAAAGGTCGCAGAGCCAGCACCAATGTGGAAGATGCTCGAGGGCGCCGGATGGCCGCCGGCGGCGCTGGTTTGGGTT
>JAHEEG010000134.1 GCA_024640825.1 Gammaproteobacteria bacterium | reverse complement strand
TGCTGAACCTGCTCTCGGCGCTGATTCTGGTGACGATGCCGTCGCCTTCTGTCGGTAGTGCCGCGGATGAATCTGGTCTGGTTACCGAGCCACGGGCGGCGGTTGAGTAATCGGACAGCACCGTTCGCTTGATGAACGACTTTGCGGCATCGCCTGGAAATGGACATTCCAGTGCCTCGCTCCGGCCCTCCGGGCTGCCCTTGTCAGTCGAGCTTGCCCAGCCCTAGAAAAGGACTGGTCAACTCGACCGACTCGCCGTCGCTTCACGGCACTGGAATGTCCATTTCCAGGCGATACCTCAGAGCAATCAGCCCGATTCTGTACATGGCCTCTCCCCGTGTTTTAGTCTTGCGAGACTAACGCAGACGGCCGCCGATTCATCCATGCGGCGATCATCGGAGACAGCGTCATGTCGGGATACCAGCACATTCAGGTTCGGTCAGTGAGCAGCGCGCTGGGAGCGGAGGTTACCGGTATCGATCTTTCCAAGGAGATCCGGGAAAACGCGCTTGCGGAGCTGCGGCGGGCGTTTGCCGAGTACGGCGTGCTGTTCTTTCGTGATCAGGACCTGACGCCCGAGGACCACGTGCGCTTCGCCCGTTGCTGGGGTGAGATCAACATCAATCGCTTCTTCACGCCTGTGGCCGGGTACCCGATGATCGCCGAGGTCCGCAAGGAGCCGAAGCAGCGGACCAACATTGGCGGCGGCTGGCACACGGATCACTCTTACGACGAAATCCCGGCGCTGGGCTCGCTGCTGTATGCCCGCGAGGTGCCGAAGCGGGGCGGCGATACGCTGTTTGCCAGCATGTATGAGGCCTTTGGCGCGCTTTCTGCCGGCATGCAGAAGATGCTGCAGGGGATGAAAGCCGTACACTCGAGCCGGCACGTATTCGGCGCAGGGGCCAATCGTCCGGCTGACCTTGCGCAGCGCCTTGGCCACAACGAGCTTGCCACTCAGGACGCGGTGCATCCGGTGGTCATTGCCCATCCCCTGTCTGGCCGCAAGGCCTTGTACGTCAATCCGGGGTTCACCGTTTGCTTCGAGGGTTGGACAGCGGAGGAATCGCAGCCGCTGCTCGACTATCTTTATCGTCAAGCGGCGCGGCCGGAATTTGTTTACCGCTTCAGCTGGCGTCCGGGCTCGCTGGCTTTCTGGGACAATCGCGCTACCTGGCACTACGCGGTCAACGACTATCAAGGGGAGCGCCGGTTGCTGCATCGCATCACTGTTGAAGGCGAAGCACTTTAGTCCCGCGCAGATCCCGGGGTCCGGTCGTCAGGAAAGTGCGGTCCTCAAGAAAGAAAGGCGAATGCCAGGCCGCCCGCAACGGCCCCGACAAAGCCGTTTTTGACCAACCGCTCGCGGTTCAGCGGACCCAGTGCCTCGCTCGGCGACATGCCCTTCAGCGAGCGGGTGATCACCGGGGCTTCGGTAACGGTTGCGAATACAGCAAAGCCGAAGGCACCGGCGATCAGGGCGATGCGTCCCAGGCTGTCTAGTGGCACGGCCAGGGACAGAAGCAGAATGACGGACCAGTGGGCGACGTTGCCACCGATGCTCATGGCGGTGAACTGTCGGCTGTCGTTGGCTTTCATGTCGTAGCGAAAGCGCAGCAGAGACAGCGCGTCCGTTCTCACCAGGCGGGCCTTGGCGTCCGTTACGCGCGCGCCGGCGTAGTGGCCCCACTCGTGACCCAGAGACGCCAGCGCCAGACCGACCAGAATGCCGTCGACGATGGCCAGGGAGCTGGCGAACTCGAGACCGGTCAACAGGTACCAGGCGTCGGCAGCGGCCCACAGGGAAAGCGCGGCGGCCACCAGCGCCAGGTCGCGGAGCGCGACGTTGCCGAATTTGACCGGCTTTTTCTGGGGGGCAGAGGATGCCGCTTCGGCATCAGTCGCAGCGCTTGGCGGCGCGCTGCGCGCGGGTTCTGCAGCCGCGCCCGCGGTCGCGCGGTCAACCGTTTTGGCCTCGGCTTTCACGCTCTGTTTGGGTGCCGCCCGCTTGCGGACAGGTTTTTCCTGATCAGCCATAGTCGCTATTTCCCGTCGCCGTTTCCGGTTACCGCAAGTCTAGCATCCCGGGTTCCAGCGCATTCCCCCGCGTTGCACCGGCTTGGGTCCGCAGTCAGCGACCCAGCTCTGCACGATGGCGGAAATGGTCCAGCGCTTCCGGGTTCGCCAGCGCAGAGGTGTTCTTTACCGGACGCTGATGAATGACGTCACGAACCGCCAGCTCGACGATTTTACCGCTCAGCGTGCGGGGGATCTCCGGTACCGTCAGGATGACCGCGGGCACGTGGCGCGGCGACGCGTTACGCCGGATCCGATCTCGAATGGTGTCTCGGAGCTTGTCGTCCAGCGTGGCGCCGGGCTGCAGGACGACGAACAGGACGACGCGGACATCATCCTGCCATTGCTGACCGACGCAGATGGCCTCCTGGATCTCCTCTATCTGCTCGACCTGACGGTAGATCTCGGCAGTACCGATGCGCACGCCGCCGGGGTTGAGGACGGCGTCGCTGCGGCCGTGAATAATGAAGCCGTCGTGCGCCGTGATCTCGGCGAAATCGCCGTGCGCCCACACCCCCGGGAAGCGCGCGAAGTAGGCCTCATGAAATTTTTCGTCGTCCGGGTCGTTCCAGAATCCTATCGGGCAGGAGGGGAAGGCGGTTTTGCAGACGAGCTCACCTTTCTCGCCGCGCAGCGGATCGCTGGCGTCGTCCCAGACGTCGACGTCCATGCCAAGTCCCGCGCACTGGATCTCACCTTCCCACACCGGCAGGGTTGGCGCGCCCAGCACGAAACAGGAAATGAGGTCTGTGCCACCGGAGATGGAGGCAAGGTGCACGTCTGCCTTGATGTCACGGTAAACATAGCGGAAACCTTCCTGGGCCAGCGGCGAGCCGGTAGACAGCAACGAGCGCAGGGCAGACAGGTCGTGCCTGTTGCCGGGTGAGTAGCCCGCCTTCTCCAGTGCGGAAAGATATTTGGCGCTGGTACCGAATACGGTGACGCCCTCGCTTTCCGCCAGCGACCAGAGGGTCTCCGGCCCTGGATGAAACGGCGAGCCGTCGTAGAGCACCAGGGTGCAGCCTGTGGCCAACGCCGACACCAGCCAATTCCACATCATCCAGCCGCAGGTGGTGAAGAAGAACAGGCGATCCTGCCGGTGCAGGTCGACATGCAGCTGATGCTCCTTCATGTGCTGCAGCAGCGTGCCGCCGACGCCGTGGACGATGCATTTGGGTTTTCCCGTGGTCCCCGACGAATAGAGAATGTACAGCGGGCTGTCGAACGCCTGGGTCGTGAAAGTCAGGGGTACTGACGGGCGCTGCAGCAGCGACGCGAAGGTTTCACCATCGACCGGGACCTCATCCATGAGTTGCACCCAGATCAGCTGCTCGATCGAGCTGACCCGGGTGACCACTTCCTGCACCTTGGCGATGGTGGACAGCCGCTTGCCGTTGTAGTGATAGCCGTCGCAGGCAAACAGGACGCGAGGTTCGATCTGGCCGAAGCGATCAAGGGCGCCCGAGGCGCCGAAGTCGGGTGAGCAGGAGGACCAGAGCGCACCGAGGCTGGCGGTTGCCAGCATGGCGATGATGGCTTCCGGCACGTTGGGCAACCAGCCGGCGACCCGGTCACCGGGCTTTACACCGAGCTCCGCCAGACGTGCGGCGACCTTCGCCGTCTGGTCGTGCAACGCCCGGTAGGTGAGCGTTCGACGCGCGCCGGTTTCCAGAACCGAGACCAGGGCGACCTGGTCGTCCCGGTAGCGCAGCAGGTTCGCCGCAAAATTCATGCGGGCGCCGGGAAACCAGGTCGCGCCGGGGAACCGCTCCAGATTGCGCACCGGAGTCGCGTACGGGGTGTCGGCGATGATGCCGGCGTAGTCCCAGAACTCGGCCCAGAACGCCCCGGGGTCGGCGACAGACCAGCGATGCAGGCTGGCATAGTCAGCGAATTCAGTAGTGGCGACGGCTTGGGCGCGGGTCGTGAACTTTGCGAGGTGGCTGGCCTTTGCGGTTGCGGGGTCGGGCTGCCACAGCGGTTGTTCGGTCATCGCACCTGGCGGAAACAGTCGCGCAGCTCCTTCACGAACAGCTCAGGCTGCTCGAAAGCGGCGAAGTGGCCGCCTTTTTCCAGCTCGTTCCAGTGGATGATGTTCTTGTAGCGGCTTTGCGCCCAGCGTTGCGAGCAGACAAAGATCTCTTTGGGAAAGATGCTGCAGCCGGTGGGGATGGTCACTTCTCCGGCGCTGAAGGCGCCGAAACTTTCCCAATACAGGCGCGCCGATGACGCGCCGCTGGCGGTGAGCCAGTACAGCATGATGTTGTCCAGCATCTCGTCTCTGCCCAGGGCGTTTTCCGGGTGGCCGTCGCAGTCGGTCCAGGCCCAGAACTTTTCCATGATCCAGGCCATCTGCCCCACCGGTGAATCTACCAGGCTGTACCCGACGGTCTGCGGGCGGGTGCTCTGCTCCTTGGAGTAGCCGGAGTCCCAATCCTGATAGTGCTTCATGCCCGCGAGGCCCTTTTTTTCGATCTCCAGCAGGTCGTCCATGGTGTCGGGGTCGGGACGGGCCGAAACCATGTTCACGTGGATGGCTTTGCAGTGGTCCGTGTCCTGAATGCCGATGGCCGTGGTCACAGCAGATCCCCAGTCGCCGCCCTGGGCCACGTAGCTGTCGTAACCCAGCCGGCGCATCAGCGCCGCCCAGGTGTCACCGATTTTCTCGACACCCCAACCGGGTGACGCGGGCTTATCGGAGAACCCGTAGCCGGGCAGGGCGGGGCACACCACGTGAAAAGCGTCTTTCGGGTCGCCCCCGTGGCTGGCGGGATCGGCCAGCGGTCCGATGACTTTCAGAAACTCGACGATGGACCCGGGCCAGCCGTGGGTCATCACCAGCGGCAGGGCGTCGTCCTGTGGCGAACGGACGTGCAGGAAGTGGATGCCCAGGTCGTTGAGCGTGGTCTTGAAGCCGGGAAAGCTGTTCAGCTGCGCTTCGCCTCGACGCCAGTCGTACTGATTCTGCCAGTACTCCTTGAGTTCCTGCACGTAGGCCAGGGGCACGCCCTGACTCCAGTCTCCGGGCGTTTCCTGCTCCGGAAAGCGTGTCAGCGCGAGGCGCGCTCTGAGGTCGTCCAGCTCGCTGTCGGAAATCTCGATGCGAAAGGGGGTGATCTCGCTCATGGTCGTTTCCTTCTGGGAATCATTGGTGGTGGGGCCCGTGTTAAAGCGACGCGCAGATGTGGCCGCCGTCTACGACGACTACCGAGCCAGTCATATAGCTGGAGGCGTCCGAAGCCAGCAGCAATATCGGGCCGTCCAGATCGCTGAACTCGCCGAAGCGGCGCATCGGTATTCCCTGCATGAATTCGGGCGCCTGCTCGCTTTCCAGCAGCAAACGACTGACGTCGGTGAGTATGTACCCGGGTGCCAGCGCGTTTACCCGGATCCGGTATCTTGCTGCCTCGAGGGCGAGTATTTCGGTCATGCGGGTCAGGGCACCCTTTGACACCGCGTAGGGGAACTGGCCCTTGATCGTCCGGGTATCGGTGATGGAGGAGATGTTAATGATGTTGCCGCCGGGCTGTGCGTTCTTCACCACCCGTTCGGTGTAGAACTTGGCCATGAGCCACGCGCTTTTGAGATTGGTCTCCATGACGAAGTCCCAATCCTCCTCGTCGATCATCATGTAGGTTTTGGCGCCCGCTTCCACCCCCGCGTTGTTGATGACCACATCGATGGGACCGTAAGCGTTTTCGGCCGCGTCGAGAAACTCCTGGATGCTTTCAGCGCTGCGGACGTCCAGTTTTACCCCCAGCGCCTCGCCGCCGCTGGTTTTGATGCCGTTCACGCGGTCCTGAATCTTGTCTGTGCGACGAGCCCCCAGCACCACCCTGGCGCCGGCGTCTGCCAGCACGCCGGCAAAGTGGCTGCCGAAGCCGGACGAAGCGCCGGTGATCACGATGTGTTTGTCGTCGAGTCTGAGTCGGTCCACGTGTCTTCCCCTGCGTACGTGCAGAGAATCGTAACGGGAAGCTCAGGTGGCTACCAGCCTTGCGTGCCGGCGCTCGCGCGGGCTCCGTGTCAACACCCGCAGCGTGCCGTTCATGCGCAAGGCCAGTTCCCCGATGGGCATGCGGATGAATGCCGTTTCGCCTTCCTTGCGCAAGCTGACCCTGGCGAGCCCCGTTTCTTCGTCGACTTCCAGCACGAAGTGCAAGCCCTCTTCGTAGGTGAAAACCCGGCCGACGAGCCGACTGCCGATGGTTTCGAGATATTCCCGCATGCTCGCGTTGGACGACATCTCAGAGATCTCCCAGTGGCAAACTACCGGTGCAGTATTCGGCTTTTATGACGCGAATTCCGGGCCCAGTGGACAGCGTTACACTCGACTGACAAAACGTCCCGAAGCGGCGCGCGTTCGAGACAGGGAAAATTTCGTGCCTGAACTTCGACGATCTCTGCTGTTGGCCATCCTGAGCGCGGGCCTCTGCACGGGTTGCGTTCACCAGCAGAATCGGGCCGTCGGTTGGTACCAGCCGGAAATCGACCTTTCGGGGGGCATGCCTCGGCAGGACGCTGCTGTGGTGGAGGGCAGCGCCGGATTCGCCGTGTTCTGGAGTTGGGACTGCTGGATGGTTTATCCCGCAAGGGCAAAGCGGCTGCTGCTGCGGCCTGGAGCCGTCAGTGTCCGGGTATGGTGCGAAGTTGGCGGCCTGAACGACTGGCTGCATAGAGCGACCTTCAGTTTTGATGCCGTTGCCGGCCACAACTACCGGGCAACGACCTTCATGTCGGCCTGTATTTACCTGCGCGACGCCGAGACTGAAGAGGTCGTAGCTCGCTCGAAGCAATGTGGGTAGGATATTTGTGGTGAGTTGCTTGTCTGTTTTGAGGCGTTCAGTCAGGCAGAACTCAGCCGGCTGAGTTGGGCTGAACAACTTTAATAGATTATTTGAGATATCCGCCCTAATATGATGTTATTTAAGGATAATTAAACTTTTTGACGGTGATGGGGCCGGCTTTAAGGTCGGCGTTGTTGGGTGCTCGTTCGCTCCGGCCGGTCTGGCGCTGTCCGCTGCCGTATATTCTCACCCGTCAATAGTCTGCCGGCAGTTGTTCTCATATGAACTCATGGGGCCAGTTCCCATCAATCAGGGCAATGTGACGTTCTGATAAGGCAACGCGACATCCATAGTGATCGACGGAACTTCTCGAATCATGCACCGCTCCTTGAGACTGGTGTGTCCCTAAGGTTGGTAACGTTCTTATTAACTCTCCAATCTGGCTGCAGGCGAGATCGGTGCTGTATGCCGTTTCGGCGATTTCTCTCGCTTTCGCTGCGTAGTCGTCGTGTCCAAGTTCCCATATCAGCGTTCCAACCACCGGAATTGCAATCAGAGAAAAGATGACGACGATCGTGCGCTTCACTGCAATAGTAGATGGACCCGCTGGAGTGCGCGGATACGGGTCGTGGCCTGGTCAGCGAAATTAGCGCATTGAGGGCTGGCTTGATCTGCTCCGCAACCGTCTATAATTTTTCATCTCAAATCGGTTATCGATTCAGTTTGGGGACTACCGGGAACATGAAAGAGGTCGTGATATTTGGTGCCGGCAGGTTCGCCGAAGTGGTTCGCTTTTATTTCGAGAATGATAGCGAATATTCAGTTGCTGGCCATACAGTCGATAAAGAGTATATCGATTCCGGATCTTTTAAAGGTCTACCTTTCGTTGAGTTTGATGAGGTCCAAAAGATCTTTCCGCCAGAGAGATATCTAATGTTCATCGCCGTCGGGTCTCAGCGCGTCAATCAGCTAAGATCAGGCAAGTACCAAGCCGCGGAAGAGAAGGGGTATAGGTTTGCGAGCTACATCAGCTCACGCGCAACTATTGTTCCGGGTCTGGAATATGGTCCTAATACGCTGATCGTAGAAGGCTCCTCTGTAGGTCCGTTCGTGCGCCTCGGTAAAAACGTCTTTATCCTGGGGTCTCGGCTCCATCACCACTGTTCCATTGACGACCATTGCACGATAGCGGAGGCAACCCTGGCTGGTAGCGTTTCCGTTGGTACCCACACTTTCATCGGTCTAAACGCATCTGTCAGCCAGTCGGTGAGCATTGCTCGACGCAATGTGATCGGTGATGGTTCCATTATCCGAGATTCTACGAAGGATAACGAAGTGTATCGCCCACCTCGGACCAAAACGTCGAGCATCTCCAGTGATCGATTGTCTAAACTTGGATAGAACGCGGTAATCGGCAGAAAATGAATTGGGCAGTTTCAACCCCGCAGAATTAAAGGCAGACGCGCTCAGATGGCTTAGAGAGGAGCTGGACGACGCGGAGGGGCTACTTGGCGTCGAGACCAACCTGATTGAAGAAGGGGTAATCGATTCCGTCGGTCTAATTGAACTAGTCGAGTTCATTGAAGAAAGGTCGGGACTTCAGATCGATCTGGAAGAGGTCGCGGAGGATCAGCTTTCATCAATCGAGGGCCTTTGCGAACATCTAAAGAAATCCGTTGAGAAAAAACAGGATTGTGTTCCAAAGTCAGATATCCCCAGAAGCTATTCGGAACACGCCGAAGAGTACGAGAATGAGGAAACGGCATCTTGCTGGGGAGTTTCTTCCACCAGACTCGCGGATTACTTGCTCAATGTGCGGCAATTCAGTGGAGTCGTGGTAGATGCTGGCTGCGGAACAGGTCGCTCCCTCACGAAATTAGCCTCTAAGCATTGCGACGTTGAATTTATAGGCATCGAACCGGCAGAGAATATGCACGCTCGTGCCAGTTATTTAGCCAGAAATATGGGGAATGTCCGAGTAATCGATGGACGATTTGAAGAGCTCCCGCTCGAGTCAGGCAGCGTTGACTACCTATACAGCCTTTACGCATTCCACTGGACCACAGATCTAGATCGGTCTATCCAGGAACTTGGACGTGTCTTGGGTTCAAGCGGGAAGATGGATTTGTTTTTCACTGGCAGGGAAGCTGGACGAGAGTTCACCAAAGTCACGACTCCTATCTACACGCGATATATGGGTTTAGAGGGGCTGCTGAGATCAGCGGCCAAGAGAGTTCATCTGGGTAAGAATGAGGCAAGGCGCGCATTTGTTCGTATATTTGATGACTCGCGTTTGATGGTGAACGAGTCGTTCGAGACTTACTACGATACGCTAGAAAACCATTGGCGCTGGTGGGTCGCTAGAGCATCCGGACACTTCTCGGATATAAAGGAACAGGAGCGAGACGCTTGTGAATCGGAGGTCAGGTCAGCTATAGCCTCCTTAAGTGAAGGAAAGGGCATTCCGTATACGGTGCATACAATTCACGTTCAGGTGGCCGGCTGATCATGCAGTTCAGTTTATCTTTTTTCGCCAGCAAAAGTGCCGAGGCAAAGGAATCTAAATACGCGCAGTTTCTGGAGCTGGCAAAGTTTGCGGATGAGAATGATTTTCACGCTGTGTGGACGCCCGAGCGGCATTTCCATGAATTCGGTGGTCCGTTCCCCAATCCGTCTTTGATGGCTGCGGCCCTTTCCCAGATTACGTCGAACATTAGAATCCGTGCTGGGAGTGTTGTGGTTCCTCTCCATTCGCCCATTCGAATAGCCGAGGATTGGAGCGTCGCGGATAATCTCACCGGTGGGCGAGTCGACATCGCCATCGCAGTTGGCTGGCACCCGAACGATTTCGCTATAGCGCCTGGGAATTTCCAGGATCGAGTTGAGCGAGTCTATTCGGGCGTGGAGAAGATAAGAAAGCTGTGGGCCGGGGAACCGGTTGTAGTAGCCAACGGCGTTGGTGAGATGACTGAGATCGGCCTGTTCCCCAAGCCAATCCAGGCCGAATTGCCAATGTGGATGACGTGTACCAGAGATCTGGAGGTGTTTCGTCTAGCGGGGACGAAAGGGTTCAATCTATTAACTGGCCTGATATTTCTAACAGGCGATCAGCTCGCGGAGCGCATCGTCGCGTACAGGGAAGGGCGTGAAGAGGCCGGCCTTGATCCTAGGGCGGGAACGGTCACCGTCATGCTTCATACGTTCATCGGAGAGGATGTCGATGTGGTTCGGGAAACGGTTGGGGATCCGTTACGCGACTACTTGCGCTCATCAGTGGATCTTTGGAAAGGTGAAAATAAATCCCTGGAAAAGCTGGCTCGTAGAGGCGATGCAATAGAGTTTGCATTTAGACGGTATTTTTCCCATAACGGGCTGTTTGGAACAGTCGAGTCGTGCACTGCGCGCGTCCAGAAATTGAATGATATCGGCGTAGACGAAATCGCCTGTATGGTAGATTTTGGTCCTACAACCGAGCAATTGAAAGAGAGCATGCTTCGATTAAGAGACCTGCGGCGAA
>JAHEEG010000133.1 GCA_024640825.1 Gammaproteobacteria bacterium | reverse complement strand
TCGCAGTCCGGAAGCCAGCCGCGCGCCGGTGTGGGCCCCGACCCCGATACGAGCGAATGAGGTGGCCGCGTGCTGATTGGTACCGCCGACGTCAACTTCCTTGGCGAGAGAGCGCCGCGCATAGTGTCGTTTGCGTCCGAAGCTCTGCTGCTGAGCGACGTGGCCTGTCTGCAGCTGACCGCGGAAATGCGCAACAGCGCGCGGGAGGCGGTTCTACCGCCCGCCCTGCATCCCACCATACCGCCGGTCGTGTCGATACAGGTGTGGGACGTCGCGGACAGCCCGGTGGGCGCATTCGGTTTTGCCTTGTGTCGCGTGAGTTGTCGCAGCGGCGTAAGGGCGCGGGGGTTTACCACCGCGGCAGTCACGTCGTCAGAAGCGGCGGCGCAGATTCTGACGCAACGCTTCGGTTTCCCGTGCTCGGTCGGGCAGGTGACGCTGCGCAGGCATTACGACGGGGCTGATGCCGAGGTGATGGCCGACGGCAGACGCATACTCGGCATAGCCGCGCTGGATCCGGAGCCCATGGGGTTGGACGACGTGCAGTATACGGGCAACCTTAATCTTGCCCACACACCCATGGGATTGCGGCTCGCCCAAGTGGAAGTCGATCATGTTGCGAGTCGGGTGGAACGCCTGACGGCGCGGCTGACAGCCTTTGACGGGGCAGGGTGGGGCAATCGGCTGCTGGATCCCTACTTCGTGGTATCTGCCTCGGTTGCGCTGGAGACGGTCAGCGTCCAACCCATTCGCTTTGTCTGCAAACCGGATGAGCTGGCATTTGCCGGCACTGAGCCCGTCGCTGCAGCAGAACAGAGCTGAAGCGGCATCAGGCTGCGGGCCAGATGACGTCGGCGTTGACGTCATTGATGTCCCGGTAGCCGCAAAAAGCCATGCTCAGATCCAGCTCGTTGGCGATGATCTCCAGGCAGCGGGTAACCCCGCGCTCTCCCATGGCGCCCAGCCCGTAGTTGAACGCGCGGCCGATGAGAGTGCCTTTCGCACCCAATGCCATGGCTTTCAACACGTCCTGACCGGAGCGGATACCGCCGTCGACCCAGACTTCGATCTGGTCGCCTACAGCATCGACGATGCCGGGGAGCACCTCGATGGTGGCGGGCGCACCATCCAGCTGCCGGCCGCCGTGATTGGAAACGATGAGCGCGTCGGCGCCGCTTTCGGCAGCCAGCCGAGCGTCGGCGGGGTCCATGATGCCTTTCAGGATCAGCTTGCCGCCCCACAGATCCCGGATCCAGGCCACGTCCTCCCAGTTCAGTGTCGGGTCCAGCTGCTCGGCTGACCACTGGGCAAGGGAGGTCAGATTCTCCACGCCGGGAATGTGCCCGACCAGATTGCGGAATTGACGGCGACGGGTGCCCAGCATGGCCAGGCACCAGGCGGGCTTCGTCATCATGTTCGCAATGTTGCCAGGGGTCAGCCTGGGCGGCGTGGACAGGCCGTTCTTCAGGTCCTGGTGGCGCTGACCCATGATCTGCAGATCAAGCGTGAGCACCAGCGCCGAGCAGCCGGCGGCTCTGGCACGCTCCACCAGCGAGGCAATGAAGTCCCGATCGCGCATCACGTACAGCTGAAACCAGAACGGTTTCGTTGTCTGCGCGGCCACGTCCTCGATGGAACAGACGCTCATGGTGGAGAGAGTGAACGGCACGCCGAATTTTTCTGCCGCCCGGGCCGCGAGGATTTCTCCGTCCGCCCACTGCATACCCGTCAGGCCGGTAGGCGCCAGCGCCACGGGCATGGCAACCTCTTCGCCGATCATGCGCATGCGCAGGGATCGGTTCTCCAGATTCACAGCCACTCGCTGCCGCAGCCGGATGCGCGCAAAGGCACTTTCGTTGTCCCGATAAGTCAGCTCATCCCAGGAACCGGAATCTACATAGTCGTAAAACATTCTAGGCACGCGCCTTCGGTGCCGCTCACGCAGATCCGCAATATTGGTGATGATCGCCATGTTTCAGAAACTCCACGTTTTCGGCGCGATCATAACGGTAACCGGACCGCCACAGCCACGGGGCTCTGGTCACTGCGATCCTGACTCCTGTTCCGCGGAGAGAATCCATTCCTTGACTTGAGCTTGCCCAGGCCTCACTGTGCGCACCGCGTGTCGAACGCGCGACACTGGTCTTCCTGGCCACTGTTATCTCGATACCTCTCAAATCATCCGTTACCTCCTTATCGCGCGTGGGAATGACAACGGGACGCATCTGCTGCGTTGGCCGACGGCCACGCGCGTGCGCAAAGGAAAATAATCATTGAATAAGCGTAATTTTGAATCTCTTGGGATCGCCGGAAAATTCTGTCGCGCCCTCGTAGACATGGGTTTTTCAGAGCCCACCCCCATACAGGCCCAGGCCATCCCGCATCTGCTGCAGGGCAAGGATCTGCTGGGCATTGCCCAGACCGGAACTGGAAAGACAGCTGCGTTTGCGTTGCCGCTTCTGCAACGGCTGGACGGAGAAAATTCGCCGCCTAAGCCAAAACGACCCCGCGCCCTGATACTTGCGCCCACTCGCGAGCTGGCGCTGCAGATTCACGAAGAGCTGACCGCGTTCGCGCGCCACGCCTCGCTGCGCCTGGCGTGCATTTTTGGCGGCGTCGGTCAGAATCCTCAGGTCAAAACGCTTGCGAAAGGGCTGGACGTGCTGGTAGCGACGCCCGGTCGCCTGCTCGACCTGGCAGCGCAAAGGCACCTGGATCTTTCCGAAGTATCGGTGCTGGTGCTGGACGAAGCCGACCGCCTGCTGGACATGGGCTTCATTCGGGACGTGAAGCGCATCGTTGCGCAAACGCCCAAAGGGCGCCAGTCGCTGCTGTTTTCAGCCACCATGCCTAGAGAAGTCACCAACCTTGCCAACGAGATGCTCCGTAGCCCGGTTCGCGTAGACGTCTCGCCCAAGCAGGTGACGGTTCGCGAGATCGAGCAGCGGGTCGTCATGGTCGGTAATGCCGATAAGCAGCGGATGCTCGAGCGTCTGCTGCGGGAAGACGAGGTGCGCCGAGCCATCGTTTTCACCCGGACCAAACATGGGGCCAACAAGGTGGCCAGGAAACTGGAAGCCGCGGGCATAGGCGCTGAGGCCATTCATGGAAACAAGTCTCAGAACGCGCGCCAGCGGGCGCTGAAAAGTTTCAAAGAAGGCGATACCTGGGTGCTGGTCGCGACGGACATCGCCGCCCGCGGAATCGACATAGATGCGGTATCTCACGTCTTCAACTTCGAGCTGCCCCACGAACCTGAAAGCTACGTCCATCGGATCGGCCGCACGGGTCGTGCCGGAGCGGCAGGCGTTGCCTGGTCGCTGGTGGATCCTTCGGAGCGCAGCCGGTTGCGGGCGGTTGAGAAGCTGATTCGCTTTTCGCCCACGGAACTGTCTGTGAAGCTGCCGCCACGCGAAGCGCAGGAGGAGGTGGACAGCGCACCTGCTCGGACACAGACGCGCCGCAGCGCGGGCGGTGCTCAGTCGCGTCGGCCCGGAAGTGGGAGCGGCGGGGCATCTGGTACCCGGCGGCGCAGCCGGAGACGCAGACCGCAGGGGGCTGCCGTTTAATGAGCGAGCTAGTCTTCTTGACGAGCCGCAGGCGCTAAGCCGCCGCGGGCGTCGGGAAGGCGCTGGCTCCCACAGACCGGTGGGAGCCATCCTTTCAGGCTGCTGCAGTCTTCCCTCGTAAATTTCTCCGTTGCCGCAGACGCTCGCGCTTTCAACACTAACCAGGGAAGCGCCGCAACCCTGGATCTCCCGCCTATTTTGCCGGGAAATTCCTCAGCAAAATGGAGAAAACGAGAAACTTCAGAGAACCATGATTTCGACATCTGCTACGTTCCGGACCTGCGTCGCCACGCTACGGCTTGTCACCTCCGGACTCGGGCAACCGACCCTCGCAGCCGCCCCTGGGCATGCGGAAGCTGGGTTAGCGCCCCAGGGCCAACCGGAAGCAAGGTTCGAAACGGGAGACGAAACAGGATGACCATCGGACGAGGCTTCAGAAACCCAGCGCAACTTCATCGGGTTAATGGAACGCGTTGCTTGGTTGCGCACCGAAATCGAAGAGAGAACCGCTGACCGGCAAACCGCATGACGGCGTTTATCCCGTTGCTGGATGATATCGATGCTCTAGGCGACCCGCGCAGACGGCAGTAGATGTGGATCTCTTCTGGCGCTCCTGCTGCGGATATCCGTTCGCTGTCGGCAAGTTTTTTGGCTTCGTGTTCTGCTCATGAAATCCCAAGCTCTGCGCGGATACGCGCTTTCAACTCGTACTTGAGGATCTTGGTCGCGCCCATGGGCCACTCGTCGACGAACCTGACATACCGGGGAATTTTGAAGCTGGCGATTTCATCCCGGCAGAACTCGATGATCTCCTGCTCGGTGGTCGATGCCCCCGGTCTGAGCTCGATAAACGCCGCTGGCACCTCGCCGTATTTCTCGTCGGGCACGGGTACTACCTGGGCCAAGCCGACCGCCGGGTGCGTCGCCAGGAAGCCCTCCACTTCGACAGCTGCCACGTTCTCGCCGCCAACCTTGAGCATGTCCTTCAGCCGGCCACGAAAGGTGACCCGGCCCTGGGGATCCATACTTCCGAGATCGCCCGTGCGAAACCAGCCGCCTTCATAGAAAGACGCTGCCGTCTTCTCGGCAGCCTTGTAGTAGCCGGAGAACACGCCACGCCCTCGCGCCACGATCTCACCAGCCTCGCCCGGCAGCAGGGTGGCCCCACTGTCCGGATCGCGGATCTCGATTTCGTTGCCGGGGAGGGCGCGCCCTGAGCATTCGGTGCGCAGCGCGAGTGGATCCGAGGGTTCGCACATTGCCACGGATCCGCCCGTCTCGGTCATGCCGAACACGGTGATCTGCGTGGTGCGTGGCATTCGTTCCTGCATCGCGCGCAGCTCCTCGGGAGGGCCGACATTGATGGCGATTCGGATCGAAGCGAAGGTGTCCTGGGTGTAGGTGGGGTGATTGAGCAGCTGCATCGTGATGGTGGGAAAAGCAGGGAACATAACCGTGGGCCTTTCGCGCACAATCATCTCGAGCGCGGCGCCGGGCTCGAAGTGAGTCATGGAGAGATAGGTGCCGCCTACGTACAAGATGCCGGTCAGCGGCTGGGTGAAAGCCGTATGAAACATGGGCAGCGGCCCCCACATGACATCGCCCCCGACCAGGCCGAGACGCTGGATACCGCCGACTACCCCGGCATGCTGCAGCACGACATGGGTGAGTGGGCAACCCTTGGGCATGGCGGTGGTACCCGAGGTGTAGATCATCACTGCCATGTCGTCGACGCTCACCTGGGCATGACGTTCGTCCACCACCTGCGGCGAACATGCCTCACCGAGCGCATAGAATTCCTGGCGATTCAGGAAGCCCGCGGAGCTGGACGAAGACAGGGTTACCGCAGTGCCCAGATCTGGCGCGGAATCCAGCGGCGTCGTGGTATGCGCATCGCGATCGCCAAGTCCCGGCAGCGCACGACGCAACAGCGCTACGTAGTCGGAGTGTTGCTCGACGATGTCGTTGGTGATGACGACTTTGACACCGGCATCCACGGTCACGTGCGCGATCTCACGGGCTTTGAAACGGGCGTTGTAGAGCACGGGCACGGCGCCGATGAGCGATGCGCCAAACATCACGTCAACGAAGTCCAGGCAGTTGGCCATCAGGATGCCGACCCGGTCACCGCGTTCGACACCGAGCGCGATCAGCGATCGGCCAACACGGCGCGCTCGGATTTCTAGCTCACCGTAAGTCGCTCGCTCATCAACCAGAACGATGCAGTCTCTCTCGGGGTGCGCGGCGGCTCCGCGCAGCAACAGCTCCGCCAGTGGGTAGGTCGTGATCTCACCTTTGCGCATAATGGCCTGGATTATGCGCAAATCGGGCAGGTTAATCGATGAGCAAAGGAGGTCCCCTATGGGGGTAAACTTGCAGCTTCAGGATTACGCATCCGAGGGGGACTGATGTTCGAGAGCTATCGTGAGCATGACGCAGTGGGGCTGGCGGCGCTCGTGCGTTCCGGAGAGATCAGCGCGCTCGAGCTCCTCGAAACTGCTCTTGGTCTCGCCCGGGCGCGCAATGGCGAGATCAACGCCATCACCGCCTTCTTCGACGACGCGGCGCGCAAGCGGGCTGTGGCACCGCTGCCGGACACACCCATTGCCGGCGTACCGTTTCTGGTGAAGGACCTGGTCTACATCGAAGGCGTCCCGTGCACCTACGGCAGTCGCCTTTATGCAGACAACGTTCCCGGTCACGACGCGACGGTGGTGCATCGCTTCCGGGAAGCTGGTCTGATTATATTCGGTAAGACCAACACGCCTGAGTTCGGCTTGAACGTGGCAACGGAGCCCGCGCTGTTCGGCCCCACGCGTAATCCCTGGAATCTTGGCCGCGCGCCAGGTGGTTCCTCCGGCGGCGCCGGCGCCGCGGTGGCGGACGGCTGGCTGCCGGTGGCCCACGCCACGGACGGTGGCGGCTCCATCCGGATCCCCGCTTCCTGCTGCGGTCTGGTGGGCCTGAAACCGACCCGTGCCCGTAATCCTCAGGGACCGGATGTGGGTGAGGGTTGGAACGGCATGTCCACAGGCCATGTGGTTTCGCGCACAGTGAGAGACAGCGCGGCCTTTCTGGACGCCATTCATGGCCCGGCGCGGGGCGACCCCTACTGCGCTCCGCCGTTCCAAGGTTCCTACCTGAAAGAGCACGAGGCGCCGCCGCCGCCGCTGAAGATCGCGCTGGATCTGAACGCGTTGACCGGCAACGAGACCCATCCGGAGTGCATCGCGGCGGCAATGCATGCTGCAGCGCTCGTCGAATCGCTGGGACACCGGGTTGGCCAGGCGTCTCCCGAGTTCGACCGCGAGCGCTTCGGCAGGGCTACGTCCACCCTGGTGGCTGGCAACATTGCGCTGAATATCTCCACCCGGCTCGAAGCCCTGGGCCGGGACCTCGCCGACGACGATATAGAGCCTCACACCCGGATGACGATGGCCTATGGCCACGCGCTGACCGCCGAAGACTACGCGAAAGCCGTCCAGATTATCCACCAGACAGGCCGAGCCACCGCGAGATTTCATGACACCTGGGATCTGATGCTGACGCCCGTCCTGCTCGCGCCGCCGGTCCCCGTGGGTTGGCTGGATACCATCAATTACGATTCCGAGGCCTTCAGGGATCGATTTGCAAAGTTCTGGGGTTATACCAATCTGCAGAACGCAACGGGGCAGCCGGCAATTTCCGTGCCGCTTTACTGGAGCGAGGAAGGCCTGCCGATTGGGGTGCAATTCGTCGCGCGTTTCGGTGACGAGTTGACGCTGCTGAGGCTGGCGCGCCAGCTGGAGGAGGCGGCGCCGTGGTTCCATCGGCATGCCGGCGCGATCGGCTGATTCGGCGTTCTGGTAGTTTGAGCAGTGTTAGAGCTGGAATTTATCCTGCTAATAAATCGAGAAATATACTTTATCCTATTGTTTATAATGAACTTATACATAAATATTTCGGTTGGTCTTTCGCAGACGCCAGATCGAACTCAGGATTGCACCTGCGCTGAGGATAGTCGCGGCAATCCCTTATGGGATGCCGGTTTGATCGAGCATATACGGTAGCTATGGCTGTCACACCGGCAAAGCGGTTCCGTCGCTTCTTGCGAGACGTTGTCGCGGAAACGCCTTTCGCAAAAATGCTCATCCTGCTCGTGGTGCTGTGGGTCGCTTTTTCTGCGGCAATCTTCGTCGCGGAGCAAGCGGCAGAAGGTACCCTCATTCACAGTTATGTGGATGCCCTTTACTGGGGCATCGCTGCATTTTCGACTGCGGGCATCGCCGACACCCCCGTGACCGATGCAGGCAAGATTGTCGGTGGTATCTGGATCGTCGTCGGATCGGTAATCTTCTTCGGCACGATCGTCGCGACAATAACCACCTACTTTATGCGACCGCTGCAGCGTCCCGCGCGGAGAATTGTAGATACGATTGAATATAACCTGGAGCGCCTGGACGAGCTGTCGGTGGATGATCTAGATCTGCTCAAGGAAACGACAGATGCGCTGATTGAACATATGGAGGGGCTCAAGAGGAGACGAGCGCAGCGATCAACAGATGTTTCCGAAGCCTGATTTGTCGGGCGATCGCTTCGACCTTTGAACGCGCCTGACAGGCGAGCGAGAGACTGGGGGTAAGAAATCTCGACGACGGTGTAGAACGAGATCTGTTACGGGCAATACCGTTCGAGAATGTAGCCGTCGACACAGCTGTTAATACACCAGTGAACTCTGGGGATTAGAAGAGTAAGAAGACTTTTGGTGGGAAGGGCAAAGTTTCGAGAAGCTGAGCCGATCCAATTAACGAGGTTTTTCAGCGTGTGTCAGCGGGTGTGGGGGAGTCTTGACTGCCCTTGGCAGCCGATTGGGGGTATTCGGTCTGGGTGTTCTGCGGGCTCCCGCGCACGAATGTGCTGGAGGATTCTGGCAATGACATCGGGATCTTCGATGCAAGCAATGACCCGTAGCTTGCCGCCGCAGTCATCGCGATCTGCAACAACGTGTGTGAATGAGGCTGCGAGAGCATCAGGTTCTCGTTCGTCATCGACTTCAGTCGCGGACAGACAGGCAGAGTGTGGACACAATGACCTTGTACCCGGAAACAGGTTCGCGAGCGAGATGGGATCTCCCAACACGTTGGCTACCGAGGGAGGTCCCCATCAAGCGCAAACGGTTCAAGGAAGTACAGATCAATTCGACCCTGAGGGCAGGCGAAGATCGGATGATTTCGGGAGAAAACGGCGTTTAAGGAAGCGCTGTCGAGACTGGAATTCTTCTCGGCGCGTCAGCGTTTGCTATGGTTTGGATCTGCACTATATTGAGTATCGTGACACTCTGGGTATTCCTCACGCGGCGTTCACCGGCTGGGAAGACTGTGCGATGTGGCTTCGTCTCAAGCAGGATTTCATTACAGGCAGAAATTCGCACAAATGGGGCAAGTTGACCTGCTGGCAATGGCCGATGTCGCTCCGCGGTAAACGCGCATACGGTACATGAGCCCGGCACGATATCAGACTGTTTTACCGCCATTCCACAATGGGGGACGTCACTATGTCGGGAGGGGAAAACAATCGATGAGGGCGGCAGAAAACGGCAAAAACATCTACGCTGGCCCCCTTGTTAACGACAGTAACGAAAATAGCCTGCGCCGGGTATTCAGATACCCGAAACTTAAAAGGTTGTTCGATCTGTTGCTGTACCCCTATGGGAAATACAAGCAGCGGCGGCTTCTGCGCCGCGCCACAAAAAACGACCATCACACCTACACCGCCTTCTATCGCTCTCTGGGACAGATGGAAGCCCTGGTAGGACCGGTGCTTGAGCATATCCGTTCAGGAAAGACACTTGAGAAACTAAAGGTCAATATTTTTGCCGGCTCGAGCGGCGCAGAGGCTTTTACTATTGCTTCCGTTCTAATGCGGTCTTTTCCGGAGCTTGACTTTGAAATCAATTGTTCAGATTTACACCGGGATAAGATAGAGGAAGCAGAATTAGGACGTTTTAGCTGGAAACAAATTACGCAGGGGCTTCCGATTCCAGAACAGTTTGTCGAAGATACCTTCGATCAGGTCGGAAACGAGTACTGGGTCAAACCCGCGATCAGGAATCGGATTAGTTTTTCCCAGGCGGACATAATGAACGACAATCTCGCTGAGGTGTATGGCACGGCTGATATCATATGTGCGCAGAATGTGTTCTGTCACATGGACCCCGAAGCTGCCGAAAAGGCCTTCTGGAATATTCTGAAATTGGTCAGGGGAAAAGCTGCTATATTCATCGATGGCGCGGATCCGGATCTTCGGATAAGGCTTACCCGAGAGGCCGGGCTCGAACCTTTGGATTTCCGGTTCAAGGAGATCTATGACCATTCCAGGAAGCACAGCTCATATAATTGGTGGAAACACTATTACGGGCGCGAGCCTTATCTCTTCTTTAAGAAAGATAAGGTGCGACGCTACGGGACGATTTTTTTTCGTTCTTGATTAGCTCCTGTGAGTGACCCTACCCGTCGGTTCGAGCCACGTTGGATGTGGGATTTCGAGCATATCAGGCAGCCTCTTCGGCAAATACAGCCGGTGGCTTTCTGCCAAGAGAACGATGCGACCGGACGTCGTCGTCGTGAGCTCTCCAGCTGGAGATCGTAGAACGCGCATCCTCCAAGCCGGCGAACCAGTTCAGGTGGAGGCAGTACTCTCTGAACGTTCGATTGAAGCTTTCGGCGAACGCGTTCTGAGTCGGCTTACCCGGCTCGATGAAATGAAGCTTCAGGTCCCGGTGCTTTGCCCAAAAGAACATCGCTTTGCTGGTGAACTCAGGTCCGTAGTACATAGGGAACCAAGGTGAGCGCCTTCTGGTGGGCCCCACAACG
>JAHEEG010000132.1 GCA_024640825.1 Gammaproteobacteria bacterium | reverse complement strand
GGCGCTACCCTCCCCCGTCGGCGGCTTGCCCTCAAAGCTGTCGGCCAGGTCTGTCAGCCATGCGTGCTCCAGCCAGTGGCCTTCCACACCCGAATCAATCACGCTCACCCGCGCCCCTTCCGTTCTGGCCCTGGCCAGCGCGTCCGCCAGTTCGTTAACCGCCTGCCAGCACAAGTTGTTCTGCCTGTCCGGGTCCGTCACCGTAACCAGCGCCACGCCGTCATGGGGCGCCGTCAACGTTACATAATCCGCCATAACCCTTCTCTCCCGTTCCTGCGATCAGATGGTTGCCACTGTTAACACGTGCTGACTTTATCGCACCTTCATCAGATGCGCGCATGTCGGCGAGACGACGAGAATCGCGTACCATCGGGCTGTAGGCATTGATTTCGCTTGAAGGAGGGTTCGACTATGCAGGCGACAGCCGCGGTGGTCCGGGAAGCCGGAGGGCCGTTTCAGCTGGAAACGGTTGAAGTCGAAGATCCACGTGACGACGAAGTGCTGGTGAGGATTGTCGCTGCCGGCATCTGCCACACCGACGTCGCGGTGCGCAACCAGGACGTCACGCTGCCCCTGCCCATGGTGCTGGGGCATGAGGGTTCGGGCGTCGTCGAAGCCGTGGGCAGCGGCATCAGCCACGTGGCGCCGGGCGATCACGTGGTGTTGAGCGGCGACTCCTGCGGTCACTGCCGAAACTGCCACGGAGGGCGCCCGTCCTATTGCGACGACTTCGTCGAAAGCAACCTGACAGGGCTGCGCCGCGATGGCAGCAGTCCGTTGAGCCAGTCAGGCGAACCGCTGCGCGGGCGCTTCGTCGGCCAGTCGTCATTCGCCACCTGGTCCGTCGCCCCTGGGCGCAGCGTCATCAAGGTGGCCGACGATCTGCCGCTGGAACTGCTGGGCCCGCTGGGATGCGGCCTCACTACCGGCGTGGGGACCGTACTCAACGCGCTGAATCCGCCCGCCGGCTCGTCGATCGCCGTCTTCGGTGTCGGCACCGTCGGCCTGGCCGCGATCATGGGCGCCCGCCTGTCAGGCTGCGAGAAGATCATCGCCGTGGACCCGAACGCTTCCCGGCTCGACATCGCCCGGGACCTGGGTGCGACACATACCATCGAGCCGGATGCCGAGGACCCTGTAGCAGCTATCAGACAGATCACCCGGGGCGGCGCAGATTTCTCCGTAGAGTGTTCCGGCATTCCCATCGCGGTCCGCCAGGCCGTCGACTGCCTGGGACGACCAGGTATGTGCGCCCAGGTCGGCGCCACGCCGGCGGGCGCGGAGATTGCCTTCAGCATGGATCACATCGGCTTCGGCCGGGGCATCAAAGGTGTCGTAATGGGCGATTCAGCGGCGCAGACCTTCGTGCCCTATCTGGCGGAGCTCTATCGCAGCGGCCGCCTGCCCTACGACCGCTTCGTCCAGTACTATGACTTCGCGGACATCAACCAGGCAGTTCACGACTCGGCGGTCACCGGCAAAGTCATCAAGCCCATACTCAAAATGAGCTGAGACGCCGAGCTGTACTCAGAAATGCAGGGCGTCCCAAGCTTGATCTAGGAAGAACATGACAAAATTCACGCCCCTCGTTGCGCTCACCCTCGTTCTCGGCTCGTCCGTTAGCGCTGAACCTCTGTCCCAGAAGGACCTTATCGAACGGCTGTCCATCTTCGGCGAAGACTTTCTCGTCGAGGTCATCGAAGGGCCACTGATCGAAGATCCCTGGAGCTGGGTCAGCCCACTGGCGGGAGACTTCACTTACCGTTTCGTGCAAGGCTCCAACGACGGATCACTCATGCAGACCGAGCGCCGCCTGGCCGACACGGACACCACCCACGGGGGTTGGGAGCGCCACATCGGCGAGCAGACGGTAGAAACTTTCTTCGGTAGCGCAGCCACGGACGTCGTGATCGTTCAGGAAATAGATCGCAAACACAACTTCCGCATCGACATTCAGCCCGGGGTCCACCTGCCAGCAAACATCCAGCCTGGCGACGAATGGCAGGTGAGCGCCGATCTGTCCGTATACCGACTGGACTCGGACGAACTGTTCGAAGAAGGCAGGTTGAAAGCGACCCACACCTACGAAGGCGCCTTCCGAGTCCGCACGCCCGCAGGCGTGTTCGACACGATTCTGGTTCGTGAAGACTTTCAGATGCACATCGGGCCGTTGAAGGCTGAAGACGACCGTTTCCTGTTCTTCGCGAAAGACATCGGATTGGTTGCGGAGATCGAGGCCATCCGGGCTTCAGCGATATTCGTCGTCCGCATCAAGGAGAACAGCGCGAAGGTGCTCGAAGTTTATCCTTCGAGCGACCAAACCTGAGGGAACATCCCGCACGGGAGGATCAGAAGGAAACCCGCGCGTTGGTGTCCAGCTGGCTGGCAAGATATTCGTCGTAGGTTCCGTGAAAGTCTTCGATATTCTGGTCTTTGATCTCCAGAACCCGATCTGCAAGGGAAGATACAAACTCACGATCGTGACTGACGAAGATCAGAGTCCCTTCGTAATTCTCCAGCGCCAGGTTCAAGGCCTCGATGGCTTCCATGTCCAGATGGTTGGTAGGTTCATCCAGAAGCATGACGTTGGGCTCGCTCATGATCAGCTTGCCGAACAGAAGACGGTTCTTCTCGCCCCCGGAACAGACCTTCACTTGTTTCTTGAAATCGTCGGATGAAAACAGCAGGCGGCCGAGCGTTGCCCGAACTATCTGATCATCGTGGCTGGGCTTGCGCCACTGACTCATCCAGTCGAACAGGTTCAGCGTGGTGTCGAAATCCGCCGTGGTGTCTTGAGGGCAATACCCCAGCGTCGCATTCTCGGCCCACTTGATGGTGCCGGTCTGCGCGGGCAGATTGCCCATCAGGCAGCGCAGAAATGTGGATTTGCCGACGCCATTCTCGCCGATGACGGCCAGGCGGGTACCGGCGTCCACGATCAGATCAACACCGCTGAACAAAGGAACATCGTCAAAGCCATGCCCCAGATCTTTGCAGGTCAAGGCCTGGCGATGCAGCTTCGATCCCTGGGTAAATCGTATGTACGGACTGACCCGACTGGATGGCTTGATGTCGGCAAGCTCGATTTTTTCGATCTGACGGGCTCTGGAAGTCGCCTGTTTGGCTTTGGAGGCGTTGGCAGAGAATCGGCTCACAAAGTGCTTGAGCTCTACGATCTGGGCCTGCTTCTTGGCGTTCTGCGACTGCATCCGTTCCCGCGCCTGAGTGGACGCGATCATGAAGTCGTCGTAGTTGCCCGGGTAGATCCGCAGCTCGCCGTAGTCGATGTCCGCCATGTGGGTGCACACGGCGTTCAGGAAATGTCTGTCGTGGGAGATGATGATCATCGTGCTCTTGCGCTCGTTGAGCACCGACTCGAGCCAGCGAATGGTGTGGATATCGAGGTTGTTGGTCGGCTCGTCCAGCAGAAGAATGTCAGGGTCGGAGAAGAGCGCCTGAGCCAGCAGCACCCGCAGTTTCCAGCCGGGCGCAACTTCGCTCATGGGTCCGTAGTGCAGATGCTCATCGATACCGGCGCCCATCAGGATCTCACCGGCTCGGCTTTCCGCGCTGTATCCGTCCAGCTCGCCAAACTGCACCTCGAGCTCAGCGGCCTTCATACCGTCTTCGTCGGACATTTCAGGCAATGCGTAGATGCGATCACGCGCGCTTTTGATCGCCCAGAGCGCGGCATCGCCCATGATGACCGTGTCGATGACGGAATACTTCTCGAAAGCAAACTGATCCTGGTTCAACTCGCCAACCCGCAGGTGCTCGCCGATCGAAACGTTGCCCGCCGTAGGGGCCAGACTGCCGTTCAGGATTTTCATGAAAGTCGATTTGCCGCAGCCGTTCGCGCCGATCAGACCATAGCGGTTGCCGTTGCCGAACTTAGCCGAAATATTCTCGAACAGAGGCTTGGCGCCAAATTGCATGGTGATATTAGCAGTCGTAATCACGGAAATTCCTGGGTGATGCAGATTCGCGTCCAACGGACGCACGCTTCGGGACGAACGGTCGCGCACTATAAAGAGTTGTCACAAACCCGTCGAGCCCTCTGACGCTATTCCGAGCTTCCTCGGCCTCGGCCAGTCTACGCTGCGCTTTTCCCGTCCACTTCTATACTGAACAGGATTGATCCATAACGCGCTATGAGACGCCTATCCGGTCGCAAATTGCTCATGAGGGCAACTGTGTGACCGATTGCGTCACCGGCGAGGGCTCCGCCGAGCGCGCTTGCCATGAGCGGCGCGGACCGGAATCAGGGAAGGGGCCGCCTGTTTGCCTGGTTTGCAGCGCTAGATATGCGCACAGGATCGCAAACCGGCGCGGGTATCGCTCAGGCCGGGCGCGTTTGGAGGTCCTCTGGCGCGCTTCTTGCGTGACACCGGGACCCGGGCCGCGCTGGACCCGAGAATTGACTTTGCTGAAATTCAAAGAAGGAAACGATATGAACGGATTCATAAACTGGAAACAGGGACTGGCCGCAGGCGCAATTGCTGCATCGATTCTGGCAGCCGCACCCATGGCAGGTGCGGCAACCCAGGACGGCTCGGTCGGCGCGAGTTCTACCGGGACGGTGGATGTGCAGATCCTGGTGCCGAACCTGGTGCTGGTCGAAAACCTCAACGACATCACGCTGAATTACGTGCCGGGCGGCGGTAACGTATCGGTTCCGGAGCCGTTTTGCGTCTGGGCAACCCCCGGCACTTTGTATGACATCACCGTCAGCTCCCTCACCAACACGGGCTCCCAGAATTTCGTTGCCACCGGCGCTTCGAGCAACGTCAACTACAGCGTGGAGTTTGACGACAACGTGGCCGGCACAAGCTGGGAAGCGGTTACGGAAGGTACGACATTAGACAACGGTGGTTCGGGGTACACACCAGCAAACAATGCAACACCCGGATGCGCCGCGGACAACAGCGCGCTACGTGTTACCGCGGTCGAAGCCGGGAATCTCGACGCTGCTGCGGCGGACGTCTACGGTGATACCCTCACGCTTCTGGTAACGCCCAACTAAGTCAGGTGCGGAGCGCAACCCCGGTGGCGGCGCTCCGCATTCACGACAGCGCTTCGGGGCGCGTGCACATGGCCATGGCCACACTGGTCCGATTTGTCGGCATCTTGCTCGTTGCCTTTGCCACGGGGAACGCCTGGGCCGTGATCGAGATCGACGGCCTCGGCGACATTGACCTGGGCACATGGGCACCAGCCAGCGGCAGCATATCCGACAGCGAAGATTTCTGCGTCGCCGCCCGCCGGGGCAACAGCTCGAATCCCGGACCCTATGCGGTCATGGTATCACCGCTCGTCGGCACCCAGTTCGAGCTCGTCTCCGTGGCGGACCCCGGTGTAACCATCCCGGTCAGCCTGTCCTTTCAGGATATCCGGAGTGGCTTGTCCGTCGTGTTGACGCCGTCCGTCTTCTCCTCCCGGGAAATGACCGGCGTAGCAAACTGCATCGGGACGAACAACGCGCGCATAGGGCTCACGATTGCGGCCGGCGATCTGGCGCTCGCCCCACCAGGTGACTATCAGGCTTCGTTCCGCTTAACCGGCCAGGGCACGGCCAACCGAACTCTGAGCCAGGATTTTACGCTGACGCTGAGGACCCTGCCGGTCATCCAGATCTCCGGCCTCGATCCCATCGATCTCGGCATTTACGATGGTGTCAGCGATCTGCAGGGCGGCGATGATTTCTGCGTCTTCAGCAACAGTGCCACCGGCGCCTATACGGTTACCGCCAGCGGTCAGGGCTCCAACGGCAGCTTTGCCGTGCTTGGCGGCGTCGCCGGAATTCCGCTGTCTGTGGAATACGATGACGGATCGGGCTTCGTGCCCATGGTTGCGAACACCCCGAGCGTGCAGGCCAACGCCGACGACGGTGGTATCGACTGTACGGGCGCCAGCAGCGCACGGATTCGGGTCAGGGCGCTATCCGCAGACATGCAGGCTGCCGACGGGGGCATCTATTCAGGGGAGTTGACGCTGCTTGTCGCGCCGATCTGACGCGTTGCGAAGGACTCACGGGCAGGTTCTTTCGGGGTCTCGGGTAGCGGGCTGAGCCGACAGACCAGCGTGTTCAGGAACGCCACACCGTTGCGTCTGACGGCGATCGGCGCGACGACGCTGCAGGCGTTGTTGCCCGCCCGGAACCGAAGATCAACCTCATCGCCACCGGTAGGAATTTCGGCCTGAAACCGCCCTTGGTCATCGGTAGCACCTGTGCCGTGGGCGCCTTCCAGACTGGCATTGACAACCGGTTGCCCACGTTCGTCCACCAGCCGGCCCAGCACCACCAGGAGCGCCTGCACCTCCCAGGTCAGGCGGGCTACGTTGCCCGGATACAACGTGACTGACCGGTACGAATCGTCATACGTGACAAAGCTCGATCGGCGCGGCCGGATAGTCACATCGTAACTGCGGTAGGCGGGCAGCTGCAGCGCGGTCGTGGCGTTGCCCCGGGCATAGCCGCGTCGGTAACCATCCACCAGAACCTCAAATTCCGTTTCCGGTGAATAGCCCTCGAGGGTGACCAGTATGGCGGCGTCCGAGTTGTTCTGGGCACCCAGTGTCCAGGCGTCGCCGCGGCCGAGGACGCTGGTGACCATGCTGCCGGCCCAACTGGTTTCCGAGGGCGCGTCTCCTGTCACATGGTCAACGGAGAACGAGGACTGCACCAGACGATTGTCATAGTCCATCGACAGACCAGCCGAATCAGAGGCGTCGCTGCTGGCACCATTGGCGGCCAGGCGCAGCGCACCCCCTGCGAAGTCCGGGTCACTGAACTGTGAGGAAGCGTCCAACTGATAACCGGATCCGCCGGGATCGGGAGGTAGCTCGTCGTAGCGGTAGCGCGGGGTGACGTCCGCCGACCAGTTGCCACGATGCAGATAATAGCGCACGCCGAGCAGGGCCAGGAGGTTGTTGTCAGCGAGGGTGAGATCGGCCTTGAATTCCACATTCTCGGCCGCGGTCCGCAGCAGATTGCGGCGATAGCTGAGCGTATGGCGGTGGCTGTCTTCGCTGTTTCGGCGTTTACTCTGGCTAGAGGTAACCCCAAGCAATCCGCCGAGCAGCGGAAATTGCAACGTCAGGTTCGACTGGGTGGACTGCGCAGGGATGAGGGAGTAGTCGACCTCTTCGGAGGGTTCGCGGTTGCTGCTGCTGACCTTGCGAAAATCTGCCGATGCGTAGAGGCTGCCTAATCTCAGGTTACCCTGGACTCTGAACCCCAGGCTGCTTTCGGAACCTGCGAACACGGCAGATTCGACCTGGTAGTAAGAACCATCGCGCCCGGGAATCGAATCGATCTGGAAAGCACCCAGCTCCAGCAGCTGGTCCTCACTGCTGAATGCGGCGCCCATATCGACGCCAAAGGTCTGGGTGAGGCGACGGCTGTGGCCGAAGCGGCTTACCCAGTCCCCTTGGTGTTCCGGAATCAGGGAGTTCCCGGACGGATTGAGCAAGGCGCCAGCCTCGAAGCTGTACAACGGCTGGTCCAGCGGCGGAATGCGGCTGGATTTCGAGAAGAACCGGGTCTCTGCGGTTGTCCGGCCGGCTTCGTCGATGCGAATCTCTATATCGTAAGCGCCTTCTGGCAGCGCTGACGTGTCGAGCATCTGGTTACCGGCATCGTAGAACCGGCTGCTGACCAGGCGACCGTCTTTCAGAATATCAACCCGGGCCCGACTGGCCAGGGAAACGGAAATGGGCGTGCCGTAGGCAAAGGCCAGATCCGTGCGCGTGTTCAGCGTGCTGGCGAACCGGACGCCCCCGATGTCCTGCTCCCCTGCAAATGAAAGGCCACGGCCCGATGTATGGAAGATACCGCCGCGATACTCGAATTCCCGGTCATCCCGTTGGACGAACAGATTATCGAAGCTGAGCTCGTCGGCATCGGTGTAGCTGGCCTGACTCACAAGCCTGCTCTCATCGTAGGCGACGGTGGTCAAAGAGCCCAGACTGAAGAGGCTATCGCTCCGATTCGATCCTGCCACCGCGGCGCGGAAGTTCTGCAGCAACGAGAAGCCGCTTTCTGGTTCGGGTAGAAAATGATCTTCCACGACCTGGCGCATCACCAGCATGTTGGGGTGCACGAAAACGTCCGCCCGGAATCGGTCCTCGTCAAAAACGACAGCGGCCTGCTCCGGCTCCAGCGCGGCGCACGCTTCATCCCCGTAACGGTCACAGACCTTGTCCGAGTTGGTGGGAATATCGCCGGTCAGGGCGGCGCTGAGGCGGGCTGGATCGGCGCTGTCTGGGAGGGCGGCGACAATGGCCGCTGGATCGTCGAACGAGATGTGCTCGGGCGTGAAGGTGGACAGCATGGATATGACGCGTCTGTTACCGAAGTAGACGTCAACGAGCCCCCGCTGGGGCGCCGTCAGATGCTCGAATCCCTCGGGTGCTGCACCGGTCAGATGATAGAAGATGTCGACCGCGGTGGGTTTCTCGGGTTCGGGCGCATCGGCCCAAACGACGGCAATGCTAAGGCTCGCGCCCAGCGCAAGAGGTAGAATCCGCCTGGTATAGCCTGGCTTTCCCATGCAGACCTCAGAACCGTGTGCGGGAGTTCCTCTCGCCGGTGCTGACGGTGAACTCCACAGGCGCTTCCCAGGGTGTCTCCAGAGACCAGCTACCGCCGGGATAGAGACGGTTTCCCGGGAAACGTGTGCAGGCTTCGGGTGCCACCTCTGGATCTGCATCGGGGGGACACTGCATGCCAGAATGCAGCAGAATATTGACGTTGCCCGCGTTGTCGAAGATCACCTGGCCCGGCTTCCTCCGGGACAGCAGTTGCGGCGCCGGGTCAGCCGGGGCCAGGAAAACGAGCAGTTGATACCCCACGAACAGTCGAATTCCAGAATTCTCGATGGAAGCCGGGGGGGGCACCGGCTCGACGTTCACGCGAAACACGCGTTCTGCATCCGTGTGACCGGCCAGGTTCACGACCCTCAACAGTTTGGTGCGTCCTGGTTGTATGACGAACCTGTTCGGCGATACGAGCAGCGCCATATCGGGATCCTGAACCACGGGGCGCAGTACCTCTTCGTCCGTGCCCGGCGCCACCACCTCGAAGACCTTCGTCTCGACATAGAGGGGCTCGCCACCGCGGTTATTGACGCTGACGTCAATCCGTTCGGCCTGCCCCGGCTGGAAGTGGATAATACTGCGATCGAGGGTCATGCCGGCCAGAGCCGGGCCAGCCAATATCAGGGTGCAACAGACCGCGGCTATCCAGCGTTGCGGATGAAGTGTAAGCATGGTTAGCGGATTTCACGTGGCTACCCCGCAAGTTTAGTTGCGTTTCTCACACTCGCCCGGATAGGCATTAGAGTTGCCATATCGGCCGCGCCGGTCGGGGCCGGCGCGTACCAGTCAACGGTCAGCCAACGCCTAAAGCAGCCACAAGACAAGAAATGGCGGATATCTCCCTGCGCGCCTATTCAGCGTGATTCCATGCTCGCCAACGAAGGCACAATCCTGCTTATGCGGCGGGTACGCCACTGCTCGAGTGCAAAGATCGCTGCCCAGGCATAGAGGGTGATCGCGATGAACAGCCCCATCCGTACCGCGAACGCCGCGTAAACGTCCTTGCCGTTGGCGCTGTCCTGCACCGCGGGACCCAGCAGAATCAGCAGGGTGACCACCACGTTCTGCCAGAACGACGGCGGAAAGCGGCTCGCACTGATTTGGTAGAGCTTGCTCAGAAAGTAGACGCCGAACAGCAGCATCCACAGAAAGAACATCCACAGGCTGGGGCAGATCTTCAGCGCAAACCAGAAAATGACGGCGAAACAGCCGCCCAGAAAAGTAGAGCCCAGCAGCTCCCGCCCGGCGCTGCGCGCGCTGACCACCGAACCCTGCTGACCCAGCTGAACAGATTTCAGTATGGTCGCCAGATACATGGAAGGGTTGGTCAGCGCCAGCAGAAAGGGCGGCAGCACGATCAGCGCCGCGCGCAGGGCAATCCAGTTGGATTGGACTGCGTCAGGGGCCGCCGGCGGGGCTGGTGGGACGCCAGCCGGCTCTTCGGGAAACCAGGGATACACGACCCACTGGCAGACCATCGCCAGGCCGATGCCGAGCACCAATGCCTGAATGACCGCCAGGGCGAGGGCGAAATCGACGGTGCCCGCAGCAGGAATCAAGGTAAAGCCGATGGTCAGCAAGCCGCCAATGAGGCCTTTACCCAGATTGACGCTCAGATGCATGCTCACATAGATGCCGAGGGCAATGATCAGCACCCCCGACACCGGGTAGTTGATGAGCACCGGAATCAGCAACAGGCCGACTCCCAGGGTGATCAGCACCACCAATATCAGACCGAGCAGCCCTTTCACCCCCATCGGCGGCCCGGGGGTGACGGTCAGCATCAACGCGAAAGCGGGGGCGAGATACGGCAAAGGAAAAGCCAGGCCGTAAGAGACGGCAAG
>JAHEEG010000024.1 GCA_024640825.1 Gammaproteobacteria bacterium | reverse complement strand
GTCGTCGGGGAGCGCGGGATCTGATTGTCGATGGGGATAGCAGTTTCGTAGTGAGTTGTTGTGAAAGACCATGCCCTGCAACTCCGTTTGCTTCATTGCATTCCTTCCGACATCTCGAATGCCCTAGTGGCCGCACGCCAGGCGTTGAGGTCCGCCCGGCCAGTGCGATGTCTGGTCCCAGAAGACGCCTGTCCGCCATGCATCATATGTCGGCGGTGCGCGCGGTATCCAGATCCTGCCGAATGGAACGCCCGGCCAGCAGAAAGTGCGCGCCAGCCCAGAAGTAAGCGACGGTCGCAAGCAGAATCGCATAGCGCAGCGAGTCTGTTCCGAAGGTCCCGCCCAACAGGTCGCTCAACACACCTACAAGGAATGGTCCTAACCCGAGACCAATGATATTCAGAATGAACAGCAGGATGGCCGAAGCGAGCGCACGCATTTTCATCGGCGCAAGATTCTGGATTGTCCCGAATGCCGGGCCGAGCCACAGGGAATTCAGTATGCTGGGGGCTATCAGAATCCCGATGGCCAGGTACGGGTTGTCCATGAGCATCGCGACGAAATAAAATGGAAATGCGATCAGCACGCCGGCCGCCGGTAGCCAGACGTAAACGCGCCGATCTCGCTGCGCCAGTCGATCCGCCAGAGCGCCGCCGAGAAAGGTACCGACAGCGCTTGACACGCCTAATACCAGGCCGAAGTAGGTGGCTGTCTCGGCGATGCCCATCTGATGTATGCGGATAAAGAACGCTGGCAGCCATTGCCCCAGCCCGTAACCAACAAATGACGTCAGCGCCCCGCCCATCGCTACGTGAACTAAGGTTTTATTCCGCAAGAGCGTGCGCAACGTCTCGCTAAGCGAAGGCTGCTGGGCATCATTGGCCTTTGCGTGGTCCGACATTCCCCTCAGAGGCTCCCGCAAGGTGAGCTTCACGAGGGCTGCGAGCGCAATACCTGGGACGCCGACGACGAAGAACGCCGTGCGCCAGCCATAAATTTCGGCAATCCAGCCGCCCGCCAGCAACCCCAGAATGCTGCCAAACGGAATGCCCAGGGCATAGATCGAAAGCGCGGACGCTCGCTTTTCCGGCGGATAGTAGTCGGCGATCAGCGAGTGGGCCGGTGGCGAGCAACCCGCCTCACCCACACCCACGCCGATGCGGGCCGCCAGCATCTGCCAGAAATTCTGCGCGAACCCGCTAAGCGCGGTCATCCCGCTCCAGATCACCAGTGCTGCCGAGATGATTGACACCCGATTGGCTCGATCCGCAAGGCGCGCGATTGGAATGCCGAGCACCGTGTAGAAGAGCGCAAACGCCAGACCGGTCATCAGACCGATCTGGGTATCGGTCAAGCCGAGATCGACCTTAATAGGTTCAGCCAGAATCGTGACGATCTGGCGGTCGAGGAAATTGAATACATAGACGATAACGAGCAGCGTCAGAACGTACGTTCGGTAGCGCGGGGAGGTTAGCGGGGATGGCTTCGCGTCGACGGCAATTTGCATTGGGCTGGCATGCCAAATCAAGCTTTATGGCCGTGATGAGGTGTCGCTGACCATCTGTTTTTTGCAAATGAATAGTTCGTTTTTCTCGAACTGATGACAGCACGCGCTGCATAAAGTCCTCGGAAAGCCAGTTCGGTTTTAGCGAAGGTTTGGGCCAAGAGAACCTGCTGGTTCTGGTAGGGCAGGAGCCTTATCGTGCCCCGCGATTTAGACCAACGTTTGAAACTCAGCAAAGGAGAACAGCTCATGTGGCTCGAATGCCCGGTAAGATCAGTCATCCTCGGAACGGCATCCATCACCGTTGCCTGCACATTGATTCTCGCGGGTATGTCTCTCATCAACACCATTGTTTGATAAGCGGCTGACCCGCCCAGCCAGTCCGATCCCGGGCTGGCCACCGCACCCGCATGGGCGCGTTCTTCGAAAATCGGTGCTGTGGCGCTCACTGAGCATGGTGCGGGCTCTCTAACCACGTCGCCAATGGCATTTGTCAGGAATCACGCGATCGATTGGTTTCACGCGTCGCAGGTGCGCCCCAGCCGAGTGCCTTCCTTACGGTCTTGCCGAACAACCAGGCTTTTTCGTCCCGGGTGACGCCGTCGCTGTCGAGGAGGTAGTGCAGCAGTTGCGCCCAGGTCTCTCCCGTCTGATTACCGCCACGGTCAGACGCCCACATGATTCGATTCACACCGAATGCATCGATCGCTCGTCGCAGATGAGGAATCAGGCCCGGTGAGGGATACTCCAGCTCGCCGAACATGCCCTGAGCGTGGCTCCACTTCAGCAGGACGTTGGGATGATCCGCCAGCCTCAACACCTGGTCAAAATATGCAACCTGGGGTCCTGGATGGGGCGACGCGACGTCCGGACGATCAGCGTCCGGCATGCCGATGCCCGCTTCCATCGGCATGCCGCAGTGATCGACGATGAATGTGACGCCCCGAAATCTTTCCAGGTAGCGGGGCAGCAGTTCCACATGGCCGGCGATGAACAGGAATACCGGCATACCAACGTCGTCGGCAGCCGCAAATACGTCGTTATAGCTTCCGGCGGCGAAAGCATCGGTTTCCGTCGCCGTAACCGCTGGGATCATGCGGATGGCACGCGCGTTCGGATCGTCGCTCGAGATCCGAATGAGGCTGAGCACCTCAGGGTCGCAACGCTCGACCCGTGCAACGTACGAGAATCGGTCCGGGTACAGCGCCGCGGCGAGTTCCACCGTGGGTCTGGTCGGCCTGAAAGTCCCGTTAGATAGGGTGTACCCCGGACCCCAGGTGTCCAGCCCCCAGAATTCGTCCACCAGACATGCCTGGATGCCCAGCGCGTCCATCTCCGCCATCACGGCCTCTGTGCCGCCGGGCCCGAAGTGTATTTGAGAATCGACGATGTCCACAGCGTCTCCTAAGTGTCTCTGTTGGGTCGTTTCCAACGCTCCATCGCCTCAAGATACGGATTCTCCGGAAATCCCAGAGCAGGTCATCGGCGTCACCCGGTTGTTAGGGGCAATGTGTGACGGCCACCGTGTGACGGCCACCGTGCCGCTACTGCCGACTGTCACGGGTATAGCCGCGTTCGACTTTTCCGGCTCGGGCGTTAGCGACCGTTTCCATAAAACCACCTGCGGCGTTGGTATGCGGAAAAGGCTGTTGAGGAATCGGCAGTTCAAGCGCTGTGCAAATGGGCTCCCAGCCGTCGCCAGGTTGCCACTCCAGCAGTCGACCGGCGTGGACGGTGCTGCGAACTCGCTCGTTGTGCCGATCGAAAGCGGCGATGGTCACCGCCTTGTTGTCCACATCAGTGGTCAGCCACTTCGCAAATTCCGCGCGCACCATCTCTCCCGTCGGATTGGGTTCGCCGCTGGACGCCGCCCTCATCACCGAGAAGATGGTTTCGTTAGCTGATCGGTACCAGTCTTCCCCATCGCGGATGGACAGCAATACCAGGGCGTCGGGAAAGGCCTCTGCCATTTTGTCGAACAGTGGCGCGCCGGGCCAATCGACCGTGGCGACCCAGCCATCAAAGAATCCTTTCCAGTCGACGGCATCACCGTTCACTGCAGCCTGCCAGGTTGCAACGTCGTCAGGTCGCTGAAAGAGTTCAAACATATGATAGCAAGGCCCCCGCAGCAGAATTTCCAGCGCGATCTTGAGCGAATTGGTCCCCGTTCTGCCCAGTCCGGCTCCAATGACACGCATGATCCGCTCTCCTTCCTTAAACGCACTATTCTAAAGCGTGCGGTGACCAGATCGAAATCAAAAGGTGAACGCGGTGGGGCTGGCAGCTTGGCCGTCGTGCCCAGGAAACTGATAGCATTGAGTCGGATGAAAATCGTCGACTATGAACCCCGATTTCGAAGCGCCTTCAAACGCTTGAACGTGGATTGGATCGAGACACATTGGCAACTCGAAGCCGCCGATCACCAGGCGCTGGATGATCCGCAGAAGCACATCATTGATCCGGGTGGACACATCTTTCTAGCACTCGACGACCCCGATGTGGTCGGTACCTGTGCGCTGATTCGGCTCACGGATATCACCTTCGAGCTCGCCAAGATGGCCGTGGACCCATCGGCTCGTGCGAGGGGTATCGGTTCGGCACTTGGTGCGGCCGTCATCGAAAAAGCGCGATCGCTGGGGGCGCAAGAGCTCTATCTGGAGAGCAACACGATCCTGCAGCCCGCGATCAACCTTTACCGTAAATTGGGCTTCGAAGAGTTTGTCGGCGAACCTTCACCCTATGAGCGGTGTAACATTCAGATGATGCTCAATCTACGCATGTGATCCAGTACGACCTTTAACCTGTGATGTTCCTTCGTCTCAATGCTTTTTGTCAGGTTTCAAACAGCTTCTGAGGATCTGCTATGCTCGGTCTTTCAGCCGGGAAGGGCTGTCGAGGAAAAACCATGATCAAGCTCTACGGTGTTCCGCTTTCACCTTTCGCGCGTAAAGCGCTGCTGGTCCTGGATTACAAGGAACTCGAGTACGAAAACGTGCCTACGTTTCCCGGCGACGAGTCGCCCGAGTTCCGCGCGATCAGCCCGCTGGGGAAGATACCGGTTCTGGAACACGACGGTTTCACGATACCGGATACCAGCATCATCTGCCGGTATCTCGATCGAATCGCTCCTGAAAAGAGTATCTACCCCGCCGATCCTCAGCTGGAAGCCAGAGCCGGCTGGCTCGAAGAGTACGCGGACTCCAGGCTTGTAGAGACCTGTGCGGTACTGTTTCGCGAGAGAATGCTCAATCCGAAGATGTTCAATCGGCCCACCGATGAAGCTGCGGTGCAGAATATCCTGGACAACGCGATGCCCGAGTGTGTGGCCTATCTCGAATCGCTGGCTCCGGAGGCGGGTTACCTGATTGGCGACAGTCTGAGCATCGCCGATATCGCAATTACCACCTGCTTCGTTCAAGCGCGATACGGAGACTTCGAAGTAGACGGTTCGGTTGCACCTAAGCTGCGTAGCTACCTGGATCGCGCTTTTGCTGCGCCTCTCGTTACCAAACGTCTGGAAGCCGAGCGGGCGGCTATGCCGCCGGGGTTGCTGTAGCTGAACGCGGCTCGGATAACTGGCGTCGGACTGAAAATGCGTCCAGGTTATCAGAATGGCGATTCGCCGAACCAGGAACCACTCGCGTCAGCGGTTTCGATATTCAGCTGCCCCGCCAGACCGGCTGCGCGGTGGATGGCTATTTCCTGCATCTCGGGTGATTGCATCATTGCAAGCATCGCTCCCCGCGACGGGTACATGGCGATGGCAATCTTGTCCCACAGCTCCTCAACCTCGCCGAGCATGAGGCGCTCGACGTTTGCGCTGAACGTCGCCGCGCCGCCGAATTCGATGAGGAGCTGGGAAACTGCTTCTCCGTATATCGCGTAGGCGCGTTCGCCGGTGAGATCTGACTCGCGACCGTCCGGGTATTCGGCTTTCTCCTTGAACTTGAGCAGGTTGACCATGTAGATCGGACCGTCCGGTCCCGGCTCGGCGAAGCCCTGAATCTGCGCGTCGTTCGGGTAGACGCTGTTGTTTACCTGCATTCCCGTTTTCTCCTTCGGTGGCTACTCATTGTTCATGGATCTGGCAATGGCTCTGGTTTCTTCTGATTCGGCGGCGCCCAGCAGCCCGACCAGAGCGTCAATCAGGCTATTGAAAAAGAGGTCCGCCTTAGCGCCACGGAACGCATTTTTCTGTCTGGCCTGATGGACCATGGAGGCCGAAACGAATCGCAGCGCCCCATCCATGCGGCGTTGCAAGGCGGCGTCGTCTAAGTGGGTCAGGGTGGCGCGCAGCAGCACGGCCGTTTCCTGAACGCTCTGGCCCCCTTTTGTGTTGACGAAGGACACCGCGGACTGATCGGTGAGGGTGATCTCATGGCCGAACGCTTTGACGTAGCGCCGGAAATCGGCGTCGGATCTCGCCAGCAGAAACGCCGGCTCTACCATCAGCTTGCAGATGTCGCGCAGCGATGGGCTTGACGTTTGCTTGCCCAGATGCTGCAAATGTTCCGTCCGTTTCGCCTCTAACTCCGCTTCGCGCGATGCATGTATCGCCCGGATGAGCCCCTTGAGATTCTTGAAGTGATACTGCAGCGCGGATTCGTTTTTCTGCCCCGCAGCGCTGACGATGTCGCGGATGGAAACGTTCTCGATTCCTCGCTCGGCAATCAGTTTTACCGCGGCCGACTTGAGTGCCCGTTGAGTGACTTCACTGCGCGCCTGACGACTATCCATTAGAGCCTGCTCGCGATTTCGTTCTCGACCCGCCAGATGCGATCCTGGCCCCAGCAGGCGAACGCCGTGTCGTCGTTGCCGCCGGTAACCCGGAAGCTCGGCACACCCCACAGGCCTGCCGCGAGCATGTCGCTCAGGTTGTCTTCCAGCACGACTTCCCAGTCGGTGCCCGCTGCGGCCTGCTGCAGATTCTTCCAGTCGATATCGGCCTTCGCCGTAACGCGCTTCAGTCCAGCTTCTGTTGCAATATCAATACCCTCTGCCCAGGCCGCGGAGAGGTAGGCGGTGACGAACTGCATACCTCTGCCCATTTCCAGGGCTGCTGGAAACAGTGCAAACGCGCGCTTTACGGGCTCGCCGAAAGGATCGACGATGTGACCGAAGGGAATTTTACGGGCCCGGGCTTCGCGTGCGGCGTCGATGATGATGTACTGCTGCTTCGCGAACGGTGCCGGTATCCCGCGCATCAGCATCGGCATGACAGGGCGTAGCTTTACCGTCACGCCGCTGCGGGCCAGCAGATCCAGTACCCGTTGGTGTCCAATCGCTGTATAGGGGCTGCGCAGGGACGGAAAATACTCCAGCACTACCTCGCTCGCATCCAGCCCGGATGTGTCGACGGGCGCGGGTTCCGGTGCGCAGAGCCCGACCCTGCCGTCGCCGTAGCCTTCTTCGATCAGGCGCTGTTCCAGCAGGCGAATTCGGTCGACCCCCCAGAACCACTCGCCGTCGAAGTAGAACATGCCACCCAGGTAGTGCCCGAGCTTGTTACGCAGCGCGTCGCCTTCCCGCAGCGCCGCCTGGCCCGGTTGTCGAGCCGCATCTTTCTCCGATCTTCCCGACCAGAGCGCAGCGCCGGCTTCGACGGCTTTCTGGGCAAAGTCCGGCTGATTCAGATGTGGCGCGAGCTCGTTGTTTGCAGCCTGGACCTCTGCCGGCCCCGGCTGCCGCGCCACCTGCAGCGAAGTGCCGTAGTCCGCTGCAATGCTCAACGCGTCCCGCAAAGCCCAGTTATTGAAATGATCGCTGCTGCCTTGAAATTCGGGGGCCGGTTTCGACACCAGATGTGCTTTGAACGGAATGGGATAGGCGTCCTTCAGCTGATCCAGCTTCTGCACGGCCAGATGACTGTACGGATCGTCTACCTGATGGAAGTAGTGCACGGCGGCTGGTTTGGCTGACAGCTTGCGCCTGATACGGGCTTTGCCGCGCAGAAAATTCAGGTATCGGGCGGATGCAAAGGTGCGCACGGCGGTGGAGCGGATGCGGGTTTTGAAGTCCATGGCTAAGCGCACATGCCTATCTGAAGATCATCGAATCGCAGCCGGTACCGCTGAGCACCGCGTCGATCTGGTCCCGGGCGCCGCTGTCCAGCTTCCGGTATTCCTCGTTGATCCACTGCAGGCACTTGGCCTGATAGGGGAATATCGGCTGTACCCAGGGTCTACCATCGATAGTGGTTTCCATCTGAGCCTGACCGGCCTGCAGCGCTCGCGCATTGGCCAGTAGTGCTGGCGCGTAGACACGGCCGATTTCTGACAGCAAATCACCCAAACTGTCGCCAATCGACTCCGGCGACATCCAGTCGGATTCCTCATCCGGATGGCCACTGAGATCATCAACCAGATCTGTCCAGGCGTAGACACGTGGGGCCTGTTCCAGACAGATCGCGGCTGGGGTTGGGTCAAACTTCGCCAGCTGAGTCAGTTGCGCATAGATACCAAAATCTGCCGAAGCGGGTCGATCGCCCAGAACAAACGGCTGACGCTGGATCAGGCTGTCCATGATTTTCAGGAAACGCCTGTAGCTCTCTTCAATGACGGGCGCGGTTATGTCGTTGGACCCCACCACGTGCAGGCGAGAGATCTGCCGCTCCGAAATGTACCTGCTCATCTCCTGTAGCTGTTCCTCCGGAGCCTGATTTTCACTCCAGCGCGGCAGAATTGTGCCGGCCATCTTGATATCGGCATCGTAGTACCAGCGATAGTGAAACATGGCTTTGGTCAGCCATTCATCTGCGTAGTCTTCGATCAGATAGTTGAGAAATGCCAGCACGGGGTGCTCGGGAATTGCTGCTCTCTCGGTGAAGTCGGATTCGAAGCGACGGATCAGCGGCGTTGAGTCGACCACGGCTTCCAGCTCATTCTGCGGGTTCGGTAGATAAAACGTAGGGAGCAAATTGACCTTTGGCTCTGGCAGGTTCAGGGAATCCGCCTGATTGCCGATCAACAGCTCATAGCGGATGTGCCGGTAGCGCAGGTAGGCCAGCATCTTCCTGGTATAGGGTGAGCCTGGTACGCCCTTGAACTGAACCGGTTCTCTAATTTTCAATGGTGCTGCCCCATTACCGTTCCCTGCGTCCATTAATAGCACGCCGAAATAATAATGACAAACATTAATATGGCGCGTATGATTGGAGGCCTTTCCTGATATCTAGGTTGCCTAGGCATGTATCGACGCATGGAGAAGCGATGAAGAAGCTGGCAGCCAGCGTCGTCGCTGCGTTCTTGGGCGTCCTCGTCTGGCAGTATCGAATCGAACTTCTCGTGTGGGGCGCGCCCAAACTCCGACAGGTGATCTCGCCCATTTCCGGGAACGTACCGACCAACTGGACTAAAGGCCCGGATGCGCCAAGCTGCGCATGCACTATCTGGATGAAGGGGAGGGTGAGGTGATTCTCTGCATGCATGGCCAACCGACTTCCCGGTTGAAGCGCATCTGCCGATTACCCGAGCCCCTATCTTCAGCGGGCAGATAGCCGAATTCGAAGCAGGACCATCACCATCAAGGAGTGAAATCATGAACCCTTTCAGAGCTGCATTGCTTTTATTGACTGGGTGTCTTTCTTGTTCAGCATCACTCGCCGCAGATCTGGCCGGATACTGGCAGGACGAAGAGCAGCCGGCCTGGATAGAGATCCGCGTTGAGAATGGGTCGGCAACCGGTACGGTGCGGCGCAACGATAACAGGCCCGACGCGGTAGCACCGGATTGGAATGTCGACCAACCACCACGGTGAAAGATGATGACTTCAGCTGCCAGATGCTCGCAGTGAACACGGCGTTGCGATTGACGGTGGTATTGCTCAGCCTGGTGCAGACGTCGGCGCTACAGGCTTCAGGTCCCAATATTGTCTTGATCCTCGCGGACGACCTCGGTTTCAGCGACAGCGCGCCCTATGGCAGCGAGATTCAGACGCCTTCGTTGTCTGCGCTGGCGGAAACGGGAATACGCTTTACCAACTTTCACATCGCTGCCAGCTGTGCGCCCTCGCGAGCCATGCTGCTGACCGGTGTAGACAGCCATCGAAACGGCGTTCCGAACATCCCCGAAGCCATACCGCCAGAACAGGGGCAGCTTGCCAATTACCGGGGTACGCTGGGACACAATGTGGTGACGGTTGCTACGTTGTTGCAAGACGCCGGCTATCACACCTATATGGCGGGTAAGTGGCATCTGGGGAAGACTCCGGATCTCTTGCCAAGCCGCCGCGGGTTCGAGCGCACCGTCGCGATGGCAGATACTGGTGCGGACAACTGGGAGCAGAAGCCCTACCTACCCATTTACGAAAAGGCCAACTGGTTTGCAGATGGTGAGGAAACCGATCTGCCCGAGGATTTCTATTCATCCCGCTTCCTGATCGACAAAACGATTGAATTCATCGGTTCTAACCGGGGCGATGGCCAGCCCTTTTTTGCCTATGTACCCTTCCAGGCGGTGCACACCCCTGTGCAGGCCCCGCAGGCGTTCATCGATAGATACATGGGCGTCTATGACGAGGGCTGGGAGGCTTTGCGCCAGCAACGACGGGCTAGGGCAGTCGAAATGGGCATCATTCCCCGCGACAGCGCAATGGTAACCATGGAAACCACGGGTGACTGGCACTCATTGACGCCCGGGCAGAAACGCTATCAGGCAAAACGCATGGCGGTTTATGCCGCTATGGTGGAAGCGATGGACTATCACATCGGTCGTCTCATAGACCACCTCAGAACGACTGGCCAGTACGACAACACCGTGTTTATCTTCACTTCTGACAACGGCAGCGAAGCCAGCGGCTCCGCGAACCCGGACACTGCCGTCTCCCGGTTCCTTATCGGACTGCAAGGCTACACGACCGAATACGCCTCGTTGGGTCTGAAGGGCAGTTTCAACTCGATTGGCCCCAGCTTCGCCAGCGCTGCGGCTGCCCCCCTGGCTTTCTACAAGTTCTACGCAGGTGAGGGCGGTATGCGTGTACCGCTTATCGTATCGGGGGAACCACTATCCGTCGGCCATCCCCAATCCAGCGCCTTTTCCTACGTTACCGACATTGCGCCGACCATTCTTGAACTGGCTGGTGTCAGTGCCGCGCCGCGATACTATGGGGGCCGGCAGCGGGAACCGATGACGGGCCACAGCCTTTTGGCGTTGATACGCGGGGAAGCTGAGCGCGTATACACCGAAGACGAAGCCGTCGGTTATGAGCTGGCGGGTAATGCCGCACTTTTTCAGGGCGACTACAAAATCGTCCTCAACCGCGGTCCGGTAGGGGACAGTCTCTGGCATCTCTACGACATCGTCCGCGACCCGGGCGAGACAGTTGATCTTTCTGAGCGCATGCCGGCGCGCTTGCAGCGAATGCTGGCACTTTATCAGGATTACGTGACCGAGAACGGCGTAGCTCCCGTTCCTGTCGGCTACAGCCAGCAGCAGCAGGTTGCGCTGAACGGGATGCGGGATCGACTGGGTCGGCCAATCCTGCTGGTGTTGCTCACGCTCCTGGTACTGCTGCTGATCTACCTCGTTGGCCGCAACATGAGGCGATGAGTGAGGTTGTACGAATTGCGCGCGTGCTAGTCCGCCGGGGACCAGATGCGCTTCGCGACCAAGCCTAAAAGCAGCACCACGATAACGACTGAAGGAAGCCCTGGTAGAAACCCAATGACACCGAAAATGTCGGAAGGCCCCAGCGGGTTGTCGCCGATGCTCAGCGCCCGGTTTCCAGCAGCGTTGCCAAGCCAGTAAAACAGGGTGAACGACCAGGCAACATAGATGAAGCCATAGGCAGTCAGACGTTGCAGCGCTGGGCTCATTCCCATCTTAGGCAGAGAGAGACCGACAGCGATCACCAGCAGGCCGTTCATCGCGCCTCCGGAATGCGCACGGACCCAACCTTCACTCGTTCCGTAAACGGAAACCGGCATGATGTTTCCCGGCCATATCTCCAGGCCGCCAAGCAACGAGAACATCAACATGAAGCCCGCCAGCATGGCGACGAGAATGACAAGAAATCCGTGACTCAACGTGATTCTTTGCAGGCGTTCCATCAGTCATCTCCCTTTCTGATTCGAGGCCGAGGCTCAGGTCGCGGTTACGTGATTGAATTGTACGGGCATATCGAATGTGGGTGTCTACCAGGGGCACTGGTACGCCTTCCGGAAGCGTGGCGTGCCCCGCGATCCAGCCCTGCATCTATTGAGAATCTGCTTCACTGCGGCTGAGCTTTGCGTGAGAAAGCGCCCGTCGGATTTCGACCTGGGCCGTTCCGGCCCCCCCGGTGTCGCTATAATTCGCCATGCAGACGTGCCATGATTGTCGGCACTAAAACAGTGAATGGAAACGACGATGAGCGAGCAACTCCAGGAAGTGCCCTTCTGGCTTAAGGACAATTTTGCGCCAGTTTTTGAGGAAGTGACCGAGACGGACCTCAAGGTCACTGGCGTCATCCCCAGCGAACTCAATGGCCGACTGCTGCGGAACGGAGCCAATCCTCAATCCGGTTACTCGGCGCACTGGTTTCTTGGCAACGGTATGTTGCATGGGGTCGAGATCCGGGACGGAAAAGCCAACTGGTACCGTAACCGTTACGTGAAGACGCCGCTCTTTCTGGATCCAGATGCGGATGTCATGAGTTCCCTTGCCGACATGAAGATGTCCTCTGCGAATACGCACGTCATTCACCACGCGGGCAAGATCATGGCGCTGGAAGAAGGCCATTGGCCTTTTGTGGTTTCAGACGAGCTGGAAACCATTGGTCCGCATAACTTCGGCGGCAAGCTCAAGGGCGCGATGACTGCGCACCCGAAAACCTGCGGCGAAACGGGGGAACTGCTCTCGTTCGGCTACAGCGTGAGCGAACCGTACCTGACCTATCACCGCACATCAGCGGAAGGCGAGATGCTTCAGGTTGAGCCGATTACGGTGAAAGGCGCGACCATGATTCACGATTTCAACATTACGCGGAACCACGTTGTGTTTATGGATCTGCCGGTTGTGTGGGATCTGGAAGGGCTGAAGAGCTCAGGTTTGCCCGTGATCTGGGACGAATCCTATGGTGCGCGGCTCGGTGTCATGCCTCGCAACGGTACCGACGCGGATGTCACCTGGTATGAGATTAACCCCTGCTATGTTTTTCATCCCCTCAATGCCTATGAAGAAGGTAGCAAGATTGTCGTCGACGTCTGCCGCATGGAAAATGCCATGAAGCCCGGCGCCAACTCACCGCCCATGTTGTACCGTTGGGTAATCGATCAGGATGCCGGTACCGTATCCGAGACACAGCTGGATGACCGCGTAGTCGACTTCACCCGTGTCTGCGACACCGTCGTGGGGCTGAAGAATCGTTATGGCTACGCGGCAGCGTTTGCGCCTCGTCTGCCCGTAGCAGAAGGGTTCATGAAATATGACCTCGATCGCGACAGCTCGGAATTCCACGACCTCAAAGGCGGGCAGGGTAGCGAGGCGGTTTTCGTAAAGGATCCGAATGGCCAGGCAGAAGACGACGGCTGGGTTCTCAGCTATGTGTATCGGCCCGAGGAAAACAAAAGCGAAGTTGTGGTTATCGACTCCCGTTCCTTTGATCAGGAGCCCATAGCGCGCATCCATTTGCCGGTGCGGGTACCCGCGGGCTTCCATGGCAACTGGGTGCCGGATGGTTATTGATCTCTACCCTTTACAGGAAGTGACAGGTCGAACAGCCAACGCGAGATAGGCGCGGTCTCGATCAGGCCCGAGCTTGGGGCCTGCCGGCTGAGCTGTGGGCGGCGTTGATGAAACGGGCGCGACGCTGGTTGGTACTCTGTCGAGTCCATGTCCGCGAGATGCAGAGCGAGGCCGTTCCGAATGAGCTTGAAAACGGCGTGTCCATTCGAATGGCAACTCGTGATGACTTGATCCGGGCGGCGCATGAAATGCCGAAGCAGCTCGGCTTCAGGTTTCTTGAAGACGCGTTGGCGCGTGGTGATATCTGTCTTGCTGCGTTTCATGATGAGACGATGGTTGCCTTCATCTGGCGTTCCTTTACAAGGGTGCCGCACGCGGATGGCTTGTGGGTCGAGGTGGAGTGGCCCTACAGGTATGGGTATAAGGCATACACAAAGCCTGATTTTCGCGGGCAGGGTTTGAGCGGCTGGTTGTCTCGCCTTGGAGATGAGGTCTGCCTTGATAAAGGGTTCAGGTATGGCGTCGGTTTTGTCGAGACCCACAACTACCCGTCGATTAAGGCTGATCTTCGCGTAGGCGGCAGGATGGTCGGGTACGCTGGATACCTGAAGCTGTTCGGGAAAGCGTACCCATTCAGGACGCGAGGCGTAGTGCCGCATACGTTCCGGTTCTACCACCCGAGAGCGTAGTGCCGCTCCGTCCGTGGTCGTGTAAACCCCTGCAGCCTCGGTCCTGTGCTCGTCAGGATCGCCTTAGACCTGCCAGGAATGATCGTTGTCCTCTGGAACCCGAACGCGACGGCGGAAGGCGAATAGCGGCCAGGTGGCCTGCCGTTCACGGGTATTAGAGCTGCCCGCGTTATTGAGATATTCTTCCGTTGTCAGTTATCGCGAAAAGGGGAGTGCAATGTCCAGCCAGGATCACGAACAAGTCTCTATTTATCCATTCTCGGAAGAGGATCGCGAAGATCTCCTGAGCAAAGCGAGGGAGTGCGTCTTCAACTGGACCACGAAGGACGGTTGGGCCGTGGGCGTCGTGCATGCCTTCGTCTGGCACGACGGGCGCGCATGGATTACCTGCGGTACGCATCGACATCGCGTTTCTGCCATACGCCGTGATCCACGTTGCTCAGTCGTGGTGAGCGGGATCGCCGCGCCGGACGGACCGAACGGCGCAATCACCATCAAAGGCCGCGCGATCATTCACGACGACGAAGAAACCAAACGCTGGTTTTATCCCGCGTTGGCGCGGGGTCCTTACGGCCGTGCCGGCGGGGAGTTGACGCCGGAGGCAGAGGAGGCGGCCAAGGCGTTCGAAGAGCGTCTGGACTCACCGTTGCGGGTGATTATCGAGATTGTGCCGGAGAAATGGATCACTCTGGACAGCGACAAGATGGCTAAGGACACCGCGGGCGAGCTGCCGGACGAGGAGCGCGGGCCGCCGCTCGAGGCTGACGCCAAGCGAATGCCCGAGGAGCTGCAACGCCGCGGTCTCGACTGACCAGCGATTGCCGTGCGCCTTATTTGAGGCGCACCACTGCCGTTCCGGAGACAAAGTCGTGTAGACAGCGCCGGCGCTTGCCGAATATGAACAGCTGGTCGATGATCGGCAGCGCCGCGAAAGAGGGAATGACCACCACGAACAGCAATGGAAAGAACAGGGCTCGCAGGCAGATAAGCTTCCACAGGGGAGGTGGGTTAGGTGCGTACCGGCCGTCATCACGCGCGTCTGCCGGAACAATGGCAATGCCCATCAGCTTCTTTCCCAGGGTTTGCCCGCTTTGCCAGAGTCCATAGCCGTTGAGCAGCAGATAGCTGACCACCGCTAAGACGAACACCCACAACATCCACCAGCGGTCGGTATAATCCTCGGCGTCCTCTACCACTCCTGTAATCATGACGAGCACCAGGGTCAGGGATGGTACCAGTATCATGTCGATCAGCGTGGCGACCAGCCGGCGGAACCGGCCAGCCAGAGATAGTCCATCACTCATCGTCGGCCTCCACCTGAAACACCAGCAACGCGTTTCCACCTCTCTGCCGCCCGACATAGCCGTAGCCTGAAGTGACCAGCAGGAGATCGTCGGCGATCATGGGTCCGTGAGCATCAAACGCGCCACCGGATGTCGCGATGTCATTGACTGCCGCATATTCACGCCACGAGTCGTGGGACCAAAGCAACTCGCCGGTACTGGCTCTGAAGATCTCCAGAAATCCATCCATGCTTCCAGCGACCACGATGTCATTTGTTGCGATAGTGGCCGCCGAGAAGCCGAAAACACATTCCTGCGCGTCACAACGAGAGGCTCGCGTGTATTCCCAGCGCCGCGCGCCAGTTTCGATATCCAACGCGTAAAGCCCTGGCTTTGGCTCGCCGGGAGACGGGAATCCGGTAATCTTCTTATCGCTGATGGGTACAAACACCAGGCCAAGCGTTTCGTTTGCCGCCAGCCCCCAGTGCACGCCCCCGATGATACCGCCGCGCCCCAGCTTTTCGGTCCAAACCCGCTCGCCGGTATCCGGGTCCATGGCGTGGGCATCCGCCGACTTCTGTCCTGCGAGCAGCAGCTCACGGCCTGATTTTGTACGCAGGAGCATGGTCGGGGCGCCAAAATCCACGTCAGGCCCTGTGGGATCCGCACAGTTGGGGTGGTTGAGGGCTTTGATGTTGCAGGCGGCCGTGTAGGCGTCGTTCGCGGTGTACTGCCGCACCCACACCACCTTGCCGGTTCCTGCATCTACCGCGAATATCGCATCACTGGTTTCGGTGGTGGGGTGTGTGTAGTTCTGCCCGGTGCCAAAAAACAGCCAGTTCCGCTTTGAGTCGTAGCTGGGAGCGCCCCACACCGGCGCGCCGCTGGGACCGTATTCCTGCACAAACCAGAAGTGGCTGCCGGTAACCTGAGCCTCTGCTTCGATGGTTGGCAGGTACCAGCGCTTCTCGCCGGTGCTGATGTCGAACGCCGCCATCCCGCCGCTTGTGGTGCAGCATCCATAGAGCGGGTTCATCGCAAGCCCCACCTCCATGGAGGCTACCGGCACGTATACCGCATCTCCCGTCACCAGGGGCGTCCCCGAATACCACGGCAAAGGTTCGTCGTCGACGGCTGCGTGCCAGATCAACTCACCTTTGATCGCGTCGATCGCGAACACGCCTTTGGTGCGATCGTTAAAGATCAGAATGCGTCGTTCGCCGATCTTTCCCTGCAGTATGGCGCTGCTGATGGGTCCTTCATGTTCATAGACCCAGCGTTCGCAACCCGTAGCACGCTCCAGAGCGACCAGCCCGCGCCCGCCGTCACCAACGAATATGGTGTCTTCGGTAACCAGAGGGTAGGAGCGCGGCGTCGTGCTCGCCAATCCGTAGACCCACTTGAGGGTCAGCTTTTCCGCATTGTTGGAATCAATGGTAGATTTTGGTTGATAGCGCGTGTTGCGATGGTCGATTCCCCAGCCAACGGCGTAGGATGATTCCAGATTTGGCACGGGATCGACTTTTTCGCATATCGCGCTCACGGGCAGGGCACAGAACCAGGTGGCCAAGGCCAGGTATCGACTCACCGTCCCTGGAAAAATCCGACCTGTAGCACCTACCGTGCTGATTTTCATGCTGCGACGTCGCATCCACCCCCCTATGCTGCGGGAACCAAAAGCCGGGCATCTTATCACTTGTCCAGTGAGTGTTGTGGGCGTCTGGCCGAGATTACATTTCTGTATAAAATGCACGCCCCTGGCGTCAAAGAATCTGAGGAAGGCCCCTGATGACTCCGAATTATCACCAGCAACCGTGGAACCAGATTCGCACGAAGCGTGGGATGAAACGAATGGCTGCTTGCCTGGTCATGGCGGCGATGGTCCCATGTCTAGTCATTGCTGCCGAAATCGACCTTACTCGCTACCTTTCCGAGCATGTTAAGACCTCCGAAAAGCCGGATATCCATGAGGCTTCGTTTTTTGGTGTCGCGGGTAACGCCCGGTTGTTCGTCGACACTGCTGGCAGTGAAGTCGACGCCACGATCCAGCTCAACGGAACAGAAGTTGTAGGCGCCAATAGCGTTAGCGGTTCAGGGCGTTTGGATGTTCCCGTAACCCTTGCCGAGAACAATTCCATTGCTGTTCGGTTGATTGGGCCCTTGGGCAGTTCCGTTTCTATTCGAGTCAAGCAGACAGCGGATGTCGAACTACATGTTCGATCCTTGGTGCATTTCAATACGAATGTCAGAAATTTTGTCGCTGCCCGGGTGTTCTACGGAAAATTAGGTTTCGAAACTCTGACGGGATTTCCTGATACAAACACGCAAGGTATGGCTCGAGCTATCGGTATCAAGACACCAACTTCCTATGACGGCTCTAAAGGCGAAGAGGCTGGTGGCTACCTTCTGCACGGTGAGTTGATTGGGGTAGGCGGCTTTAAAGGCGGGCTGATCGATCTCATCGAATTCTCTATTCCCAGGAATGAAGAGGCTCCGTATGCCCGGATCAATCACCTGGGGATGGCACGCGCGGCAATGCTCACGACCAATATTGCAGCCGACTATGAATATATGAAGCAACAGGGTATTGAGTTCATCTCGGCACCAACGTCACGATCCGACGGAACGCTGTTTGCCATCTTCACTGATCTGGACGGAACATATTACGAGCTGATCGAAATCGAAGGTGAAGATGAAGAAACGGAAACGACTCATATCGTCAGCCTTGGACAGATAAACGTAAACGTGAGCGACTTCGAGCGCTCCCAAGCCTGGTATCAGATGCTGGGATACGAGGTTACTGACAAGCTGGCAGCGACCGATTCAATTGAAGTGGCCAACGCCATGGGGTTTGACGAAGAATTCGAGATTGATGGCGCAATCGTCACTCATTCGGAAGATGGTTCGGCGTTAGAGCTGGTGCAATGGATCACGCCGTATGATCCAGAAAGGGCCTATCGTGTTCCGGTCAATCATTTGGGCATTCATCGAATGGCGCTTTCCACAAGTGATATCGTCGCTGACGTCGCCGCGCTGAAAGCCCAGGGAGTCAAGTTTATCTCAGAGATAACGCCGTGTTGCTCGGGCCCGGATTCGCCCGGCAGCATCGTGGCTTTCTATGATCCGGACGGTACCGTTGTTGAGCTCGTGGAGCAGCCTTTTATGGACGAGCTATTCTCGGTGCTGAAGTGGGTAAAGGCCACATTCTTTTGACGAGTGGTCCTCGAGGAATGGCTTCAGGCGCTGCACCATTTCGAGCGTTGGGTGAACAGAAGAATGCACAGCGCTGCCAGCACAGCGTGAATGACCATGCCGGCGGCCTGATCCCCTGCGAGTGACAGAGATAGAAACAGACCCGTATGAAAGGTCATAAGCAAACCCAAGACGGCGGTTACCGCCTTGATGTTGTTCCGGTATGGCCAGATCCAGAAACTTGCGCTGGCGATGGCAAATGCGGCAAAACCGTAATGCATGGACCACATATCGCCTTTCCCGGCGGCGGAGATGCCCTCCGGTCCACCGATCAGAGCGGTGGCGGCCATGGCTTCAGTGAGCAGGTTAAGTACCAGCACGATGATAAAGAGGATCTTCAAGGTTCCAAATTCCTGTGTAATGAAAATGTCGAACGGCTGGTTTCGGATTATCTCGCAGCAAAGGCGTCGTTGATACGCCTGAGAAAGGAAGCCGCCGTTCGTTAACCTTTTCTCGACTTGCTCATCTGCGCCACAGTGTGCGAGCCAAAGTTCAGGTTGAAATGATCTACCACCTCGCCACCCTTAAGCGAAATGGGGATACAGAATGAACATAAAGAAATTGCGCGAAGCTGAAGCCCTCTTTCTGCAGAGATATCCCGGTGGGTTCAACAGCGAAGAAATGCAGAAAATCGCCAAAAAGCACAATGTCGACAAGTTGGCCGAGTTTGCTTCAACAGCGTTGGCAAAGAAGAATTTCGCCAATCAAGCGAGCATTTTGAACGACATCATAAAGATTGTCTCACGCTCGTCTATGATCTCCATGTTTGAAAAGCCGAAATTTCGTGACTACGTGAATGGCCTTCGGCGGGATGATCGGGCCTGTTTGCGCGACGGTTTCCAGCGGCTGCTGCACGGCAATCAAGAACGGGGCTTTCAGGAAGTGGTTGACGTTCTGAGCGAAGGTAAGCTGGCCAAGTGGAGCCTCATGACCATTTGCCTTCTCTACTACCGCCCTCAGGAAGAGGTTTTTGTGAAGCCGACAACTACCAAGAACGTCATCCGACAATTTGAACTGGAAGGCCTGGTCTATAGTCCCCGGCCCACCTGGGCCTTCTATGCGGCGTATCGAGATGCGATCGATGCCATGAAGGCGAAAGTCGACCCATCGCTGTCCCCGAATAATGCAGCGTTCACCGGCTTCCTGATGATGACTACATCGGTTAATCAATAATCGCCAGGAACGCCGGGCAAAGATCGATGGCGCGCTTGGCAAGATCGCAAGTGTTCAACGTCTCACTGCTGGTGCATCGACCTTCAAACCACGCGCTCGCCAGGTTAAAAAGAGCTCGAGGTTCACGTATTCCGGTGCGCCTGCAGAGAAGGGTTCTGCTCTCACGCCGACGTTGCAGAAACGCAGGCGCCGGTGCAGCGAGCCGAGGGTCTGCCATTCCAGACGGTAAGCCGGATAGCCGGTGGGCTGGCCTTGGCTGAGTCTGTCGCCGCGTAGCATGCGCCCGACGTTGCGTTCGTGACAGTGGTGGCAGGCCAGGTTCATCTGTCCGCGTCTTTCGTAGAAGTAGCTTTGCCCCGAGTCGAAAAATGTCCGCGCGGGACCATCGATGAAGACGTCGATTGGCATGCCCCGGGATTGGTGGGCAACGAAGGCGCTGAGGGCCAGCAACTCAGCGCTCTCGTACGCGTACGGGGATTGCTGCTGGTGCTTCTCGCGGCAGTGATTGATGCGGCCTTCAATGTTCAGAAGGCTTTGGGTCTCGGCGTCGTAGGCGGGGTAGCGCGCAGCCACCCCGCGCATGCTGTCGCCGCTCTCGCCGTGGCAGCTGCTGCATGACGGCTCGTCGGCCGAGCCCGCGTCGCGCCAGAGCTCTTGTCCCTGGTCGACCCAGAGCATTCCAGGGTTCGCGAATGGGTCGTCCTGGAGGGCCTGGGTATCTTCTGCCTGAAACTCATAACCGGACAGGGCCTGGGTCAGGGTTCGGGTTGGCTCAGACTCTGAGGCGACCCCCGTTCCCGGCATTTCGCACGCGGCGGCGACCGCGAGAAGTGCCAGCATCAGGGAGTGCGCGGTGATACCGCAACTACGGTTCGACGACAAGATCGCGGGTCTCCGTGGTCACCTCGCCGTCCTGGTCGGTCCAGCGGAACTCCAGCGTCCCGCTTGCGTCAGCCCGCAGATGAAAGGCCAGAAAGGGATTCGCAGCGATGGCGGGATGCAGTTCGGCGCGGAATGCCTGCCTGCCGTTGTACAGGCAGACAAATTCCGTGAGGATGTTGCGGGGAATTCGCGCACCCAGCGAATTGCGTCGATTGCCAGTCTCCATTGGGTGGGAGATCAGCGTTTTGATGGAGATAATCTCTCCCGGCCTGGCCCTTGCCGGCGCTGAAATGCGGGCCTTGAGCATGTCAGATCAACCCTTCCAGGCAGGCGGCAATGGTTACAACGATGGACGCTGAGCCCGACCAGAGGGAACCGTCGTTCATGCCGGCAACGGCAACCACACGCTGCTCGGCAGCCAGTCGAATGCGCGTTTCTATCTCCGCACGTCCGCTGAGTGCAACCAATTCAAACCGGGCGATGTCCGGCAGCGGGTTCGCCTCCGCGAATAGCTGAATAAATTCGACGTGATCTTTCTCGGTCATCGGACTGTCGACCGCGACGGACAGGCGCACCGAGTTGCCATTTTCGGCAAGCGCAGGCAACGTCAAGGCCACTCGTCCTGTCGATATGGGTGAATCGCCGAACGCCTGACGCATTGCCTTCTGCATGTCGGCCGGTGTCGCCGACAGAGGCATCGGCAGCAGTGAGTATCCGGTAATCGCGGCAGCGCCGGTTAGCCAGTCGCGGCGCGTGATCACGGTTTTTTCAACGTGCTGATGAACGCCACCACGTCCTCAATCTGCTGAGCGTTCAGTATCGGTCTGCCGACATACGCCGTTCCGACCTGCCGCAGACCGGTGGTTCGGTAATAAGCCGGCATGGCCGTCTCCGGGTTAATCAGGGTCGGATCGATGAGTCTTTCGCGCAGCTCAACCGCGCTAAAACGACTACCGACGTCGCTGAGATCGGGCCCCAGGTTACCCTGGAAGGGTTCATCCACCTGCGCGACCTGATGGCACAGCAGGCAGTGTCCGGCATCACGATCCAGAAACGCCACGCGGCCTCTTTCCGCATCGCCCGGCACCTCGGTCAGCGGGGCAGCTGCATGAGCATGGGTGAACAGCAGTAACAGCAGGGCGCATTCCCGAAAGCGAGTCGCCATCAGCCGAACACCTGCGTGGTCAGGTTGCTGAACCACTGCCGCGCATAGACGGCTTCCAGACGGCGGGTCTCTATGGGCGCGTCGAGATCGCTGATGCCGCCGGCCCCTTCCACCTCGAACCAGACGTCCGGTGTAGGGCGGTAAACGCCCGCTACTGAGATACCGTAGTCCGCGCTGATCAGGCTGTAGCAGGTGTTGATCAGCTTGGTTGCAGCGGGGGACTCGCCGCGCAGCAGGCGCGCTACCTGAACCGCACATAGTCTGGCCTGTGCATTGGCGGCGAACGCCGATTTCGGCATGGCGTTGGCAATGGCCGCGTCGCCAATGATGTGAATATCCGGCTGCAGTCGGGATTCGAAGGTCGCCGGCTGAATCGGACACCATCCGGATTTGTCCGCTACCCCCGCCCGAGCGGCAATCAGACCGGCACGCTGCGGTGGAATAACGTTTGCCACGTCGGCGTTGACGGTCTCGAAGTCGGTGCGCAGCTGCCGGGTGGACGCGTCAACGGAGACGACTCGCGCGCCCTCGGACGTGCCCTGCCATTCAATCATGTCCCCGTACATGTCGGACCAGGCCTGCAGGAACAGCGGTTTCTTGGAGAAGTTGTCCTTGGCGTCCAGGATCAGAATCTTGGCGCGAGGATTGACGCGTTTGAGATAGCTGGCGATAAGGCTTGCACGTTCGTAAGGCCCGGGAGGGCAGCGATAGGGCGATTCCGGCACCGCCAGCACGACAAGCCCGCCATCGGGCAGCGACCGCAGCTGGTCGCGAAGCAAGGTGGTCTGTGGCCCCGCTTGCCAGGCGTGGGGCATGCTGCCTGCTGCATTTTCGTTGTAACCCGGCAGGGCATCCCAGTCGATCGCAATGCCTGGCGCCATGATCAGCCGATCGTATGGGATCGGTTGGCCTGCGGCGATTCGGACGCTGCGCTTCGCCGGGTCCACATCAAGCGCTTCGGTTGGTATAAGCTCGATGCCTAAAGATTGCAGGGCGTCGTAAGTGAACTGCTGTTCCGTCAGCTTGCGCTCGCCGGTGAGAACCAGATTGCTGAACGGGCAGGCGGTGTAGGTCGTCTTCGGTTCGATCAGCGTGACCATTATTTCGGGCGCGGCGCTACGCAACGCGCGTGCACAACTGGCGCCGGCAAACCCGCCCCCGATGATGACCACGCGGGACTTCGCACCGCTCGCAGTGCAGGCCGGGAGTAGAGCGCTGCCTGTCAGCGCTGCTGCTCCGGCAAGCCAGCGGCGCCGGGTCGTATTCACGGTGTGGCGCGTCCGAAGTAGTTTGCGAGTCGCTCGATCTCGCGCTCAGAGTAGCCGCTGGCTATCCTGCTCATGACCGTCGCCTCGCGGTCGCCCCGCTGGTAATCGGTTAATCGTGCAGACACCTGCTCCACGGACAATTGCCAGAGATCCGGCATAACGCCTTGCTGGCCCCTGGTTGCCGCATGACAGCCATAACAGCTGCCGGCCAGCAGGCTCGTTTCGATGGCGCTGTCGGCTTCTTTGCCGTCTGCTGCCGCCCATGCTGTCCAAAGGGTACAAGTCAGCATTAACGGCCACGTCAGCGTAGTCATGCCGAAAGCAGATTCTGGCCTTTCAGCGGGACGTTGCGAATCCGTTTGCCGGTGGCGGCAAAGATGGCGTTCAATACGGCGGGTGCCGCAACGGCGATGGTTGGCTCGCCGACGCCGCCCCAGAATCCGCCCGAGGGCATCACGATGGTTTCTACCTTGGGCATCTCGGCGATGCGTAAAGACGGAAACGTATCGAAGTTCTCCTGCTCGATCTCGCCGTCTTTAACCGTGCATTCTTCGTACAGCAATGCAGACAGACCGTACACGAAGGAACCTTCGACCTGGGCCCGAATCTGCTGGGGGTTGACCGCGTATCCCGGGTCCGTGGCGGCAACGATTCGATGCATCTTCAGCTTGCCCCCATCGTCGACGGACACCTCTGCGCAGGCGGCGACGTGACTGCCGAACGCGTAGCAGGTAGCCAGGCCGCGAAACACGCCTTCGGGCGCTGGCGTACCCCACCCGGCACCCTCTGCTGCGGCATTGAGCACGGCCAGACCCTTGGGATTCTCCTGCATCAGGCGCTGCCGAAACGTCAGTGGGTCGACTCCTGCGGCGTGCGCCATTTCGTCGAGAAAACACTCCATGTAAACGGCATTCTGATTCACGTTGACCCCGCGCCAGAAACCCGGCGGCACGTGGCTGTTGCGCATGGCGTGGTCCACCAGCAGGTTGGGAATTTTGTAGCTGATGGCGTGGTCCCCATCTGGCGACAGGGCCTGGAAAACGATGGGGTCCTTGCCGTCCTGCAGTGCCTCCGGTATCCGGCCTGCGAGGATAGACTGACCGGAGATCCGTATCTGCAGGGCGATCAGGTTGCCGTCCTCGTCCAGGCCGCCTTCCATTCGCGCCATGGTGATCGGGTGGTAAAAGCCGTGTTTCATATCCTCTTCCCGGGACCACAGCAGCTTTATGGGCACCCCCGGCATCTGTTTAGCGATCAGCACCGCCTGGCGGACATAGTCTCCGCCACCGCGGCGACCGAATCCGCCTCCAAGCAGCATCTTGTGGACGTCACACTGCTCGAGCGGCAGATCGGCGGCTTCCGCCGCCGCAGCCAGTGCGGATTCGCCGTTCTGAGTGGGGCACCATACCTCGCAGGCATCTTTGGTCCACAGCGCGGTTGCGTTCATGGGCTCCATGGTGGCGTGGTTCAGAAACGGATAACTGTAGGTGGCCTCCACCCGGGTCGTTGCGCCGGTCAGTGCGGCCTTGATATCGCCCGCCGAATTACCGATGAAGGCGCTGTCCGCGGTGAGCCCCTCCCTGACGCGTGCCTGAATGTCAGCCTGGGAAATCTGCGCGTTCGGCCCTTCATCCCACTCGATGGGCAGGACATCCAGAGCGGATTTCGCGCGCCACCAGGTGTCCGCGATCACGGCGACGGCGTTGTCGTCGACCTGCACGACGCCCTTCACCCCCGGCATGTCGCTGACTTTGTCCGCCTCGAAGCCGGCTACCGTGCCGCCAAACACCGGGCAGGCCTTGATGGCTGCGTTCAGCATCCCAGGAAGGCTCAGATCGGACCCGTATATCTGCTCGCCGGTCAGTTTCCCCCGGGTATCCAGGCGCTTGGCAGGCTGGCCGATCAGCTTCCAGTCTTTCGGGTCCTTCAGCGGGATTTCTGTGGGTGGGACCAGTCGCGCCGCGGCCGTAGCAACCTTGCCGTAGGTGGTCCTGCGACCGGACGGTGCGTGGGTAATGACGCTGTTCGCGGCGCTGCATTCCGCTACCGGCACCTGCCACTGCATGGCCGCTGCCTCGACCAGCATCATGCGTGCGGCGGCACCGCCTTCTCGCACGTACTGATGGCTGCCACGAATGCCGCGACTGCCACCGGTAGCGAAGCTGCCCCAGACCCGATCGCGTGCCAGATTCTCGCCGGGTGTAGGGTACTCCCAGGTTACCTTGTTCCAGTCGCACTCGAGCTCCTCCGCGACCATCTGGGCGAGGCCGGTCAGGGTACCCTGACCCATTTCAGACCGGGCGATCCGAATCACGACGGTGTCGTCAGGTTGCACGACGACCCAGGCGTTGACCTCTTCCGTGACTGCCACCCCTGCCTTTGCTCTCCCGGAAACCGGAAGCGTGAGACCCAGAACCAGACCTGCACCGGAGGCGCCGGCTGAGACGATAAACGTGCGACGGCTGAGCTTGATGTTTCCTTCACTCATGATGTTTGCGTCTCTCTGCTGATTTCGACCGCCCGGTGAATACCCTGGCGCACCCTTTGGAGCGTGCCGCACCTGCAGATGTTCGTAATGCTGGTACTTATTTCATCGTCGCCGGGTGCGGCGTTCTTAGCGAGCAGCGCTGCTGCTGCCATGATCATGCCGGACTGGCAGTATCCGCACTGCGGCACGTCGAGTTCCTGCCACGCCTGCTGGACCGGGTGATCGCCGCTTTCCGAGAGGCCTTCGATCGTGGTGACCTGCTGGGTGGGCCGGACCGCGCTGGCGGGGTACACGCAGGAACGCACCGGATTGCCATCGATGTGGACAGTACATGCCCCGCACTGAGCGATGCCGCAGCCGTACTTGGTTCCCGTCAACCCTGCCTGCTCTCTCAGTACCCACAGCAGCGGGGTACCTTCATCAAATTCCAGCTCGACGGTTTTGCCGTTGATGTTGAGCTTTGTCATCGCAAAAAGTGCTCCTTGGCTTGACGGTTGCTTTGAGAACGCAAGACGCCCCGTGCAGATTAATGGCAGACAGATGGCCAGATACGAGATGCCGAGTGGCCAACAGTTTAGCGTGGGCCAGCCGTGGATCAACGCTCTCGGGCCATCTGCGCCGGGACGCAAGGCTCTGGATCTGGGTAAGAAACCGCCCTGGCACCCGATGTTGCTCAGGGATGCTGCTTTAAAAAAACTAACCTACCCTTATTGGTAATGATACCAAGGGCCAGCATTGGCGGGGCAATTTGCGGGCAACAAGAGGGAACGAGCGCTTTTATCCGCATGCCTTGCCTTGTAAACTGATCGATGTCAATAATATTTACTATAAGCCGCGAGAGGCGGTACAAGAAAAGATATGGCACATGACAAAGCCAGTTCTGCTCAGACCACCGGCTGGTACCTGACCACCAGAGAGGGAGGGCTGACTGCTCGCATCCAGCCCGGTATGCACCTGGGAGAGGATGCGTCAGGTGAGATGAGCTTCCAGTCCAGCGATGGGCTGGTGGAATTTGATATCAAAGATGGCACGCTGATTCTTCTCGTTACCTCGGATGCGTACGAACTGGAAGTCCCGGAGAGAGGAAGGGCCCCCACGGTCTACGTCGACCCGCAGACGCAGGTTCAACTCAGCTTTCCCAACCGCACGGTGGCCATAGATACCGGCTCCGTAACGACCAGTCCCGTCGGCGACACGTTGGAGATCCGGGTCGTCCACACTTCCGGCGATACAAACTCGGAAAGCAGGCTCAAGGCGGCGCCGGGCCCGTCGATCGCGCGCTTTCTGAGGCCGGTTTCTGCTGAGCCTGACGGAACGATCGAACCCGCAACCGCCCAGGCAACAGATTCGGCTGCCGCGGGGGATCTCGACGATGCGGCGCCGGCTGGCGCGCAGAGTGTCAGCGTTCGGGATGTCCAGGCGCCTGAGGCTTTATCCGAGGAATCGGCGCCGGTGACGGCGGACGATGCGCAACAGCGTCATGAAGCTTCGGCAACCGCCGTCTCCCCGGTTGGCGGACAGGTGGCACCGGCGAGTTCGGGCATAACCCGTGCCGTTATTTTCGCGGGCGTTTTGTTGGCGGTATTCGTGGGTAGTACCTATTTCATTTTCCAGACCCAGACCCAGACCCAGACCCAGACCCAGACCCAGACCCAGATCGAACCACCGCCTGAGGCTGAGATCCGGCCCGTTGTGGCCGCGGAGGATCAGCCGGGCGACCCCTTTGCGCCCCCTGTTGCGACCAAAGAGGCGTTGGATTCGACACCTGCCGAAAGTCAGCCCCCGGCAGAAAACGCGGAATCAGGCAATCCTGAACTACTGGCGCAAATCGCCGGTCTGGTTGAATCCGAAGAACTGCCGGACAAGACGGCCGTCGACTTTGCGGTGCAGTCTCTTAAGACGCTGCATCTGGCGTATCCAAACGATCCAAAGGTACGCCAAAGCCTTGAAATATTGACGGAGCGTCTGGCCAGCGAAGCGATGCTGAGCTATGACGGCGGGGATACCATCAAGGCCGGAAGGCTCATCGCGCAGGCTTCAATTACCGGCGTAGCCCAGGAGTCTGTGAGCAGCGCGCTGGCTTACCTTGCGGCGGCGCAGGCGGCGACTGCCAAACGCAATGAGGAACTTGCAGTTCGGGCTGCCGATGCAGACTCGCGTACAGCCGAGCCTGGCGTCGCCAAGCGGGAAACTCGCGGCAGCACGGTGGATAACGAGCAAGCCACACAGCTGAAACTGCGGCCTGCATCCCAGCCCGCGCCCAGGATCTACCCGTCTGTTGTCCTGGCTCCACAAGCTTTTGGCTCGTTCGGGGCCCAGGCCGGAGGCTCTTTGGAACCAGGCGATGCCGCCAGCAACAACGTAGATGAGTTGGCGGCCAACAGGCTGGTAGAAACGAACGCGTCCCTCGATGCTGGGCAACCAGCGGACCTTTACCCCCTCGGACAGCTAAAATTGATTCGTCAGCAACTCCCACCCTATCCACGCAGGGCGCCCGATGGGGTCAAAGGCTCCGTGGATTTGCAGCTTACGGTCACAGAAACCGGCGATGTCGGCGGCGTTGAGATAATTGGCGAAGCACCCGACTACTTTGTTCGGGCCGCTATGCAGGCCGTGCTCAACTGGAAGTTCGAACCGGTGGTGGAAAACGGCAAACCGATATCAGTGCGCACCGCGGTCAGAGTGAGTTTTCGTCCATAATCTGGGAAGCTGGCTTGCTTGGCGTCCTGCCAGGATCGTGGAGCAGTATTTGCATCTGGCCCAGCAACATCGATAAGCCCGGACCTTTGAGATCGATATTCGGTCTTTCTCCGATCGAGCCTGGTGGAATCACTGAGGGGATCTGAGCGGAGGCGACTCTTATCCTGAGTCGCAGAGAATTCGGGTCAATCCGCTTCCGGAAGCTCGAACACGTAGAGCGCCTGGCCGTTTGCCGGCTGGTAAATATCCGGGCTGATGGCCGCTGTGAGGGCCCGGAACACGCCCATGCCTGTGGGTACCGCGAGGTACTGCTTGCCCTCGACGCTGTAGGTGATGGGGTAGCCGTGTGTCGGCGCGCCCAATCGTGTCTGCCACAACAGAGTTCCGGTCGCCACATCGAAAGCCTTGAAGTAGCGGTCGAGATCGCCGACGAACGCCAGGCCACCGGCGGTGGTCAATACCGAGGTCATGAGCATCGCGCGCTGCTCGTGGGTCCAGCGTGCCTTCATGGTATCCACGTCGAAGGCGACGAGCTTGCCGAGATTACCGTTTGCACCCGGCATTTCGTAAGACCGGGAATCGCCGCCAAAGCCGCCGCCGCCGGGAACCAGATCCACGCTGCGGCCGACCATATCCGCGCACAGCTGATGCAGAGGAATGAGCAGGCTTCGGGTTTCAGGGCTGTACGCGCTCGCCTGCCAGTTGTGGCCGCCGTAAATGCCCGGGCAGGCGCTGATGGTATCGCCAACTTCTGCGTCGACAATGTCCTGGCGGTAGCGGACCTTCCCCGTTTCCGCATCGATGGCGTCGAAGATGTTCTGATAGATAGTCTCGGCGTAACCGACGAACTGTCCCGTGCGCCGATCCAGCTTCCACAAGATGCCGTCTTTGCCCACGGTGAAAAGAAACTTCTCTCCGTCTAAGTCGACCAGCACCCTTTCGTAGCCCACCTCCATGTCGATGGTCTCGCCCGGCACGTGCTGGAAATGCCAGACGATCCGACCGTCTGTAGGGTCTATTGCCAGGGTTGAGTTGGTGTACAGTGCTGCGTCGCCTACCGACATCTGCCGGCTTGCAGCGACCCACGGTTTCGCCTGAGCCGTGCCGATGTAGAACAGATTCAGATCGGGATCGTAGCTGCCTGCAATCCAGGTATCGCTTCCCGCGCGGAACGCTTCGGCCAACCCTCCCCAGGATGCGTCATTGGGATCTCCGGACAAGGCAATTGTGGACGTGCGCCAGAGCTCCTCGCCGGTTTCAGCGTTGTGTCCGGTGACAAAACAGCCGTTCTTTTTGTACCGCTCGCACCCGTTGATTCCGCTGAGGATAACCCCGGCGCCGACGATCGGTCCCGCAGTGTGTGTGTAGCCTTCGCGGTAGTCTGCTTTCACCGCTCGCCATACCAGCTGACCCGTACGTGCGTCTACGGCAACGAGTGCCGCATCGTATGTCGACATGTACAGTTTGTCCCCGTAGATGGCGATGTTTCTCAGCGGGCCGCCGAGCGTTCTGGACTCAGGCGGGTACGGGTAAGCGTATTCCCAGATAAGATCTCCGGTGCGCGCGTCCACCGCCTGGATGATGTTTCCCGGATTTGTCAGATACATAATGCCGTCGTAAACAAGCGGGGTTACCTGATTGCTGCCATCACGCATCGCAATTACCCAGGCCAGCTTCAGGTGGCCGACGGTCTGACGATTTATCTGTTCAAGGGGGCTGTAGCCTTGTCCGTCGGCGGTGCGGCGCCAGTGCAGCCAATCACCCGGCAGCGGCCTGCGGAGCGTTTCGTCCGTAACCGGTTTCAAGCGGTCGATTGTTCTGTTGGTGAAGGATGACCTGCTCCTGGCGATTTCATCGATGGTGTCCACCGCCGCCCACGAGTCGAGCGCTTCGGGTTCAGCGGCGGCGCCTGCTGGCCCACCCTCGGTGCCCTCTGGCGCGCCACTTGCGATGATCAGCGGCGTATCAAGGGCGAGCGCAGCATCCTGCGGATCGCGACCGTTCTTCGAGAGAATGTAGGCAACCACATCCAGATGCTCTGTTTTTCGAAGTGACTTGCTCTCCCCGGGTGGCATGTTCGCCAGGTTGTAGCGGAGCAGGTCCAGGGTTGTTCTGTTTCCCCAGCGCGTCGTGAAGGCGGACCCGGTGAGTTCCGAGCCGTGGGCAGAACCACGCAGCGTCAGATGGTGACAGCTCACGCATCGGGTCTCATAAATCGCCTGCCCGCGCATGTTCTGAGCGACGTCTGCCAGCGTTAAAAGCGGGGCTGTGGCCAGACTCAGGAATCCAGAAATTCCGGCTGCGAAGAGATCATTGCGTTTCACTGCCTGGTGCTCCTTTCCATTACACCGCTCCGTGCGCCGCTCCGTGCGCCGCTCCGTGCGCCGCTCCGTGCGCCGCGTCTGATGGTGCCGACTGCGACGATTTGGCTGGTTCTTATCGATTGTTCCAGTAAAGTGCGCTCGGATGGTCGAGGAAGCGTTTACGTGTCGAAACTCATTGGTCTGCGGATGCTTTTTATCGCCCTTGTGGTAGCGTTTGCCGCTTTGCCCAGTCGGCCCGAAGCGGGTTATGTTACCGACGAACTCCGCCTGGGTCTCTACGAGGGTGAGCAGACCCGAGGCCGCCCCTTCAAAGCCCCGGTGAGCGGCGATGCCCTGGAGGTGCTGGAGCGGGCACGTGTGTCTATTCGAGTGCGGACGCCGGCCAACGATGAAGGATGGGTAAAGACGGCGTATGTCGTAACCGAAGAACCTGCTCGCGCTGGTTCATTGAGGACGGCGCCGCGCGCTCGCGCCAGGTGGACCATCACCTGGCGCGAGCTGATATAGTCTCACCAGATTCAAATCCGTATGTAGGGAGGGAACGATGATCGATTTCGAGATTCCGGCTGAAACCAAAGCCATTCGAGCCAAGGTGCGCGCATTCGTGCAGGAAGAGTGCGTTGCGGCGGAGGAAAAGTGTACTGCGGATAACTTCGATTCTGTGCTTGCGGAGCTGAGAAGCAAAGCCCGTGCGCAGGGTTTGTGGTGCCCCTTCATTCCACCCGAGCATGGCGGCATGGGCCTCAAGCCGCTGGCTAACGCGCTGGTGCAGATGGAGCTGGGCGAGAGTTTCCTTGGCGCTCTGGCGTTGAACACCCAGGGGCCCGACGATGCCACCATGCTGACTCTCCTGGAGCACGGCACTGACTTTCAGAAAGAAAAGTACCTGAAGCCGCTGCTCGATGGGCAGAAACGTATCTGCTATTCCATGACCGAGAAGGCCGCCGGTGCGGACGCTACCGGTATGCAGACTACCGCCGTGCTCGAAGGCGACAACTGGGTGCTCAATGGCGAGAAGTGGTACAGCTCCTCGGCCAGCGTGGCCGACATCGCGGTTGTCATGGCCAAGACAGATCCCGAAGCGCCGCGACACGAGCAGTACAGCACTTTCATCGTGGAATTGCCGAACCCCGGATATCAGATCGTGCGCAATATCGAGACTATGCAACCCCACACGGAGTTGGGGCTGAAGCTCGGCGGCTCGCACTCTGAGGTGGTCATCGACAATCTGGTGGTGCCTCGTGAGAACATCCTCGGTGGTCGCGGCAAAGGTTTTGCGATGGGCCAGCACCGATTGGCTTACGGTCGTCTGCGCCACGGCATGCACAATGTGGCCATGGCGCAGCGCGCGCTCGATCTGGCAGCGGGTCACGTGGTCAACCGAAGCACCTTTGGCAAGCGTCTCGCCGACCGACAGGGCGTTCGCTGGATGCTCGCCGACTGCGCTGCTGAAATCTACAAGGCGCGTCTGATGCTGTTGCACATTGCCTACAAAGCCGAACGCGGTGAGGATCTGCGTCAGGAAAACGGCATTGCCAAGGTTTTTCTCGCACACATGGTGCACCAGGTGGTCGATACCGCCCTGCAACTGCACGGCGCGCTGGGCTACAGCCACGACACACCGCTGGCGAGCTGGTATACGAGCATCCGCAGCCAGAGACTGGTGGACGGGCCTGACGAAGTGCATCGCTGGCGCACCGGTGCCAACGTAATCAAAGCCTTTGAGAAGCATGGCACTACCGCGTCCGCTTGCGGTGGGGAGCTGCTCTAGGGTTGCCCGTTCGACAGTGTTCAGGCGGTGGGTGGCATTGTCCGCAACCGTAAGGGAGCCAGCTTAGAGAAACTAGCATGTCGATTCGAATAGACCCGGCTACCGGCCTCAAAATCTTCAATACAAGGGCTGCCAAAGCGACGGACAAGATCGCCGGCAAAGGCTACTCAACCATCTCGGACGAGGCGCTGAAGACACTGCCGCCGCCTCCGCCCGGGGCGGTGTTCAATGCCCAAGAGCAGGCGAAGTATCGCGAGTTCAAAGAGGCACGGCGGGGCGCTGCCGACTACATGGCGATGGAAGGCGAGTTCAGCAAGTACCTGGAAGACGTGTACTCGGCAGATCCTGTGCCGCGAGAGGCGCTCACGGACGATTGTGAGATTCTCGTGGTCGGCGCTGGCTTTGCCGGCCTTCTGCTGTGGCACAAGCTTCGCGAGGCGGGGTTCAACGACGTGCGGTTCTGTGAGAAGGGCGGCGACGTTGGCGGCACCTGGTACTGGAACCGTTATCCGGGGATCGCCTGCGATGTCGAAGCCTACAGCTATCTGCCGCTGCTGGAAGAGATGGGTTACATCCCGACGATGAAGTTTGCGTCGGGTTTCGAGATCATGGAGTACTGTCAGCGCATGGCGGAGAAATTCGATTTCTACGACCACTGCCTGTTCCATACGACAGTCGAGAAGACCGAGTGGGATGAAACCACTGGGCGATGGACCGTCCTGACGGATCGTGGCGACGCCATGCGCGCGAGGTTCGTCGTCCTCGCCAACGGCATACTGACGACCCCCAAGCTGGCAAGAATCGAAGGGATGGAAACCTTCCGGGGGGAGGCGTTCCACACGTCACGCTGGAATTACAACATCGACTTGAAGGGCAAAACCGTCGGCATCATCGGCACCGGTGCCACGGCGGTCCAGGTGATCCCTGAGATTGCCAAGATCGTGAAAGCGCTGTATGTCTTTCAACGCACCCCTTCCTCCATCGACGTGCGTGATCAGCGTGAGACCACTGAGGAGGAAAGGGAAACCTGGTCCAGAGAGCCCGGCTGGGCCAAAGCCAGGCGGGCAAGGTTCGCAAGAATTTCGGCGGGCAGAACCGCCATGAAAGCGAATGACGATTATCTGGCAGGTAAGATCGACGATTTCAAAGCGCGCAAACGGTACGAGCGAGAGCTGTCTGCAGAGGAGATGATTCAGAAGCAGCTGGATACAAACTTTCGCATCATGGAGCAGATCCGTGCCAGGGTAGACGCCATCGTCGAGGATCCGAAAACGGCGGCCGCGTTGAAACCTTACTACCCGTATGGCTGCAAAAGGCCGACGTTTCACGATGAGTATCTGCCGACCTTCAACCTGCCCCACGTAACCCTCGTTGATACGGCGCCGCGCGGTGTGCGCAGAATCAACGAGAAGGGCGTTGTGCATGACGGGGTCGAGTATCCGCTGGACGTGCTGATTTACGCCACGGGTTTTCAGTGGATGGCGACGTCGACGTTCAACATGATTGTTGGTCGCGACGGGCGATCGTTGACCGAGAAGTGGCAGTCGGAAGGAACCAGGACATTCCTTGGGCTGCACAGCAAAGGCTTTCCCAATCTTTTTATCGTCTCGGGTCCCCAGGGTGGTGGTGGAAGCTTCAACTTCACGAATGCCATTGAAGAGCATGGCGACTACGTCGTCTGGATGCTGAAGACGATGCGGGAGCAGGGCGCTGCCATCGTTGACGTTAAGGCAGAGCCGGAGAAGCAGTACGCGGAACACTGCCGAATCGCCGACATTACCACGGCCCCCTTGCGGGATTGCATCTCCTACTACAACGGGCATGGTGATGCCGAGCCTGGAAGCCTGGCGTACTACGGTGGCGGAAGATGGCACAAGTTCCGGGCTAATGCCCAGGAGACGCTTGATCCCTACCTTTTTGAATCTGCGCCTGGGGTCCCTTTATAGACGCGGTCTTTGCATAGGGTTCACGCCAGCGCCCGCAGCGCGCGCAGCACAACTCCCGGACTGCGATAGCCGCGGTACAGAGGTGTTACGCGCTTTTTCAGGTCAAGCAGTCCAAAAACGGCGGTCTGCGCGGTGCGCACAGAGTACTCGACGGTGAATACGGTATCCGCCGGCACTTCGCAGAACTGGCCGAGAAAAGCGAAATTGCGTGCCCCGGGTGGAATGACCGGCGGCCGGTCACCGGCCGATCGGGGCATGAACTGGCTTGTAATGAACGGCATCATGCAGGGGATGCAGTTGGCCGCCGCCGCAACCTTTGCCTTCTGATCTCCGATCGGCAGGTGGTAGAACAACTCTTCGAGAATTTCCATGCCGCTGCAGTCGGACATGGGTTTAGAAACATGATTGCCCGTCCGTGCCGGACGCAGACCATAGCCCCAGAAAACCTGAACTTCCTCGGGCTGATTGCGAAAGTGCGGTTGACGCGCCAGCACCACGGACATCAGCCAGTTCGAATCTTTGAAGGTTACCAGCCCGCCTGTCCCCGCCGGGTTGCCGGTGAACGCCTCCATGAATTTGAAGAATGTCGGGTCTTTAAGTGTGACCGTAAAAGACGCCCACATGGATTGATTGACCTTTTCAGCAAACACGTCCGGCTTGCCGAAGTCAGCAGAACGCCGGGCGATCGTGCGCCACAGCTTCCAAGCCCCCCTCTGCGGGTTGGTCCGCAACGGCGCAGGCGTATTCATGCTGCCCAGGGTAGAGTCTTCTGTCATCGATCCAAGCGTGACCATGACCAGATCGGCTTCTTTGACCTGAATGCGGCTCGATCCGTGCGCGGTTTCAAGTTCGATGCTGGTTATTGCCGACGGCGCCTCACCCTCGCTAAAGGAGAGCGCGTGGATTGTTGTGCCTGTATGTATGTTTACACCTTTGCATAGCAGCCAGCGCTCCAGCGGTACGACGAGCGAGTCATACTGGTTGTACGGGGTCCGGAGGATGCCTTCCAGACGATTGAAGCCGGGCAGCAGGTGAATGAAACGGCGCATGTAACGCCGGAACTCGATCAAGCTGTGCCAGGGCTGGAAGGCGAACATGGAGCACCACATGAACCAGAAATTGGTTTTGAAGAATGCGGGCGCAAAGTAGTCCTCAATGCGGGCAGGTCCGATGGACAGCTCCGAACGTAGGGACAGCCTTGCCAGATCCCAGCGGTCTTGACGACTCAGGTTCAGCGCGGGTGCTTCCATTCTCTGCCTGCCGCTGACCAGACGGCTTCTCGATGAAGTGACGACGCGGCGGGTGAAATCCAGGATTTCCTCGGTGACGGAA
>JAHEEG010000131.1 GCA_024640825.1 Gammaproteobacteria bacterium | reverse complement strand
CCGTCCATGCCGCCAGCGAACACCATACCGTTGACCGCGGTGATGGCCTGGGAGATGCCGGGATGGCAGAAATCCCGGCCGTCGCAGACGTCAGGCGAGGGCTCGTACCAGCGGATCTTGCCGGTGTCAGCGTCCAGCGCGTGCACGCCCGGCCGCGCCGGGTTTTCGTAGGCTCGACCATCGGCCATGTCGGTTATCGGGACGAACAGTTGCCCGCCAGCGGCGGCCATGCCGAAGTGAACGCCACCCTGGATGCCTCCGCGACCGACCCGCGTCTGCCAGACCAGGGTACCGGTGTCCGGATCCAGGGCGTGGACGAGGCCGGATTTCTGCCCGCCGATCACCAGGTCCGTGCCCGTGCTGGTGGAGAGCAGCATGGTGGCGCAGCCGAAATCGAAATCCGGACCCATCTCCGGTGGGCAGCTCTGAGGCGTGTCCGTGTCGCAGGCCGTGTTCCAGACGTCGTTGGCGGTAGCCTGGAAAGTCCAGGCTACCTTGCCGCTGTCCAGATCCATGGCGAAGATGGCGTCGCTGGTCAGCGTTGCCGGCGAGGACATGTTTTCGCCGGTGCCGATGTACAGCTGGTTGCGCTCGACATCGATGGCCGGACTGTTCCAGACCGTCGCGCCCGACGGGCCGCGCATGTTGGTGCCGGCGGAATTCTGGCTTTGCACGGTCGCGGGTTCTTCAATGGTATAGGTTTTCCAGATCTGTTTGCCGGTGGCGGCATCATAGGCCACGACTGATCCCCGAGACGTGCAGCATTCGTAAGTGGGATCGACGGCCAGGCTGACTTCCAGAGACGACACGGGGACGAACAGGCGGCCATCGTGGAGCGAGGGCGTGCCGGTAATCGTCGCGTTCGGATGGTCGTCAGCTCGTTGTCGCCACAGCTCCCGGCCGCTGGCCCCGTCCACGGCGTAGACGTTGCCCAGCACATCGCCGAAGTAGATCCGCGGTCTGGCTTTTTTATCTCCGGTCTGCCAGGTGTCCAGCGCGATGCCGGTTCTGACCTCTGCCGCCGTCTCGTAGGTCCACACCGCGCAGCCGGTTTTCTGATCCAGGGCATAGATTTGACCACCGTGGCTGCCGACGAAGATCAACCCGCCTGCCACAGTGGGTTGCGACCTTACCCGATTGGCGCCCGGAAAGTTGAGTGCCCAGAGCGGCTTGAGTTTGGGCAGATCCTCGGCGGACAGGCCAGCGATCTCGGCTGGCGTATTTCGGGTATTGGTGGGCTGCAGTCCCCAGTTTGCGGTGACCGGAGGGCGATTCAGGTCCAGCTGCACCCTATCGTCGCAGCGGGGAATGACCGCTGTTACCGACTCGCCGAGTTTGCGTCCGCCCAGATACTCGGCCACCTCCATGCGCTGCGTGTCGGTGAGCCCGGTAGCCTGAGCCTGCATGAGGCCGCTGGTAAGCGTGTCCAGAATGGCCTCCGGCGTCATCAGTCCGATCATTTCACGGTGCGGGGCTTTCTTCACGCCGCCTTCATGACAGTTGGCGCATACGGCCTGATAGTGCGCTTTGCCCGGCATTGACTCGCGTGCCCGGCGTGCGTCCGCGATCGCCTGCATACCGTCCTGGGTATCGACGACGGGCGTCGAGCTGTCGGCTGATCCCTCATCGGTCGCTTTGGCACTGCCTTGCGACGTCGACGTGTCGCTGGATTGACCGCAGCCCGCTGCGAACAAAACAAACATCAGGACGCCGACCAATCCAAGAAAACGCTGCATGCTTCCCCCTTTCCATGCTTTCGCCTTTAATCATCACCGCAATGCGCTGATGCACGGTCAGTGATAGTTTCTATACGCAGGGCATCATACTGACAATAAGGGGAGAGTGAAGTGACCAGCATTAAAGACAGAACAGCATTCATTACCGGCGGTGCCAGCGGCATCGGCCTGGCTCTGGCTGAGGTTTTCGCCGGGGCGGGTGCCAGCGTCGTGATTGCTGACGTCGAAGCCTTGGCGCTGGAGCGGGCGGAGCTGCACCTGCAAGCCCAGGGTGCCAGCGTGCTGGCTCTGCAGCTGGACGTCACCGACCGAGCCGCGTTTGCCGCTGCCAGAGAAGCTGCCATCGAGCGCTTCGGTGCGGTACACCTTCTGTTCAACAATGCAGGCGTGAATGTGCCGGGACCCCTGGATCAGGTGAGCTATGATGACTGGGACTGGGTGATGGGGGTCAACCTGGGTGGCGTCGTCAACGGGGTAACGACGTTCCTGCCGGAGCTTATCCGCCACGGCGATGGGGCTCACATCGTCAATACCGCCTCCGTGGGCGGATTGGTCGGGATGCGCGGGCTGGGCATTTACAATGCCAGCAAGTTTGGTGTGGTCGGTCTTTCGGAAGCCCTCAGAGCCGACATGATGACGCATGGGGTTGGCGTCTCGGTGTTGTGTCCTGGCGTGGTTGCCACAGCCCTGACGACGAGCGAGCGCAACCGCCCGGCCGCGCTGGGTGGTGATGCAGGATCTCAGGCCTCGACCACCGATCAACCCTCCGAGCAGACCTCCGAACAGGCCGACGCCGCACCGGCGGCAGGCATGAGCCCGCTTAGCCTGGCGCTGCTCGTGCTGGAGGCGGTGGAAGCCGATCAATTCTTTATCTCGAGCCACCCGGAATTCCGCAGTCTGGTAGCTCAACGCAACGATGCGGTGATCGCCAGCTTCGGCGGCTCGGCGGACCCGGACGCGGTGGCCGCGATGAGCGCGCTCATCGAACCTTTTTGACGGAGCGTGGCGCCATGTTTAGAACGATTGCCTGCTGCCTGATGCTTCTCCTCCTCCCGGGGTTGACCCGGGCGGAAATCGATCCGCACGCCGGTGCGGGTCTGAGATTCATGCTCGACGAGATTCGTCAGGATGCGCGGGAGACCGCCCCTTATACCGGGCGGTCCGAAATCAGTGCCAAGGTTATGGACGCCATGACTCGGGTGCCGCGAGAGCGCTACGTGCCGTCTGAGGCGGCGCACCTCGCTTACTTCAACACCCCGCTGGCCATTGGTCACGGCCAGACCATTTCCCAGCCTTTCATCGTGGCGCTGATGACGGATCTTCTGGAAGTCGCGGCGGAGGACAAGGTGCTGGAAATCGGCACGGGTTCGGGTTACCAGGCGGCCATACTGGGCGAGTTGGTGCGCGCGGTATATACCATCGAGATCGTTCCGGCGCTTGCCGATAAGGCCGCCCGTACGCTCGCGGAAGAGGGTCATGACAACGTTCACGTGCGGTCAGGTGACGGCTGGTTCGGCTGGCCCGAGCAGGCGCCTTTCGATGGCGTCATCGTCACCGCGGTAGCCGACGAAGTGCCGCCCAGGCTGCTTGCTCAGCTGGCCCCGGGTGGGCGTATGGTGCTGCCTCTCGGGGACCCCGACGGTGCGCAAGTGCTGGTTCTGATTGTCAAGGACGAAAACGGGTCCGTGACTCGACAGGACGTACTGCCCGTGGCGTTCGTGCCCCTGACCGGGGACCACTGACCTTCGCCGATTCGGTCGTGAAGCTATGTCTGGAATGAAGAATGAGTATACTGGCCGGCCGGCAGGTCAATGTACGAGTCTGCAACCGACACTTAACTACTGACACTCAATAAGAGAAAGGGGGAGAAAATATGGCCCAGACGCTAGACCACGAGATCGTATCCATTTATCCGTTTACCGACGAAGAAGTGGATCAGCTTTGTAATAACTCCGTCGAGTGCGTGCTCATGTGGGCGACCAAGGACGGCTGGCCGGTGGGCGTGACCCACGCCTTCGTCTGGCACGATGGCAAGATCTGGCTGACCTTCGCTTCCCATCGGCATCGCACCACGGCAATTCGCCGGGACAATCGCGTATCCGTCAACGTCAGCAGCTATGGGTATCCGGCTGGCGCTTCCGAAGACCTTCCTGGTGGCGCCATTACCTTCAAAGGCACCGGCGAATTCTTCGATGACGACGAGACCAAGCACTGGTTCTATACGGCGCTGTCGCAGAAGCTGAACCCGGACAGCCCGGAAGGGGAGAAGTTTTTCTATAACCTGCTGGACTCTCCATTGCGGACCATCCTCGCGGTCACGCCGGTGAAAAAGATCATGTACAACGGCAAAACGGCCGGCGCGCATATGGCAGGTACCGCATCGGAAGAACAGCTCGGCGAGCGGCTGGAGAGCGACCGCGAGCGCATGAACCGGGAGCGGCTGAAGCGAGGGCTCGAGGAACGCTGAGCAACGGGCGCTCAGCGACAGAAAGTCATCGCGCCTGCCGGTCTGGCAGGTGCAATGCACGGCGACCGGGCCCGGTGACCCGGTCGCTGCTATTCGAGCCCAGGATCCGGGCCTGATGTCGGCTTAGAGCCTTCGATACATAGGATGGCCGCCGTCGGTGATGCTCAGCACGTGCAGATCGAAATCGGCTCCCGTGGCCTGCTCCAGCGCGTCCGGGAACTGGTGGCTCCAGTCCAGAATGTAGGTACGCTTCGAGATCCGCCACTCACCGTTGCGTTTCTCCAGTTCGTCCAGATAGCGCCCGCCGAACATGGTGTCCTGCAGGCCGCCTCCGTTGGCCTCACTGGCGCCCACCGCGATGCCGTAACACTCGGCTTTGGCTGTGTCGCCGTCGAGCTGGACCATGACGCTGGTACACAGATGCCAGCGTCTCGGCACGGTGTGCTCGTGGGCCATTACCGTTGTCACGAAATCTTCCCCTGAGCCCTTGAAGAATCCGAAATCAACGTCGGCATCCGGCCAGAACACGGTCGAGTGCCCCTCGTCGTCGAGCCAGTCCTGGGTGCGGCCATAGCGATGAATCACCTCCTCGCATGCCTTCTTGTCCAGCAGTTCCTGAAGCTGTGGCTCCATCCTGTCCTCCCCGTTTATAAACGATAATTGCAGATAGTCTGTCCAGACATTCTGCGCAGTTGCCGGAGCGATTGCGAGCCAGCCGGTCGGTGGCGGTTGCCATGCCACAACGGGCCGCGTTAGATTGCGTCGACGTTTTTCTTTTTATATCTGGGGGAGGGGTAAGCGCTATGGGTATGCATGAAAAGTTCCGGCTGGATGGCAAGGTGGCGGTGGTTACGGGCGGCGGCAGGGGCATTGGCCGAGGCATCGCGCTGGCACTGGCCGAATGCGGCGCCGACGTGGTGGCGGTGGCTCGGCGTCAGGCCGATGTCGACGCCGTGGCGGAAGAAATCAAAGCGCTCGGGCAGCGTGGCCTCGGCATATCCGCTGACGTAATGGATTTCACGACCATTCCCAAGCTGCTGGACAGGGTGGTCGAGGAGTTCGGTCAGCTGGACATCATGGTGAACAACGCGGGCGGTAATCTCGACCGCAAAACGTATCTGCTCAAAGACATCCCCATCGAAAAATTCGACGAGCAGCTGGCGTTGAACATGAAGACCAAATTCTGGGGCTCGCAGCAGGCGGCCATGCGCATGAAGGACGGCGGCCGTATTATCAACATCATTTCGATCGCGGCCCACCGTCCGTCCCCCGGCTTCGGTGTTTACTCGGCAGCTAACCTGGGGATGATCAGCATGACCCGTACCCTCGCTGTGGAGCTGGCGCCCCAGGGCATCACGGTTAACTGTATCGCCCCAGGCATCATCGTCACCGATATGCTTAAGGAAACCATGCACATTGATGACAAGCAGGCTCACGAGACTTTCGATTCGGTCATTCCCATGGGCCGTACGGGGACGCCGGAAGACTGCGCCGCGGCGGCGGTATTCTTCGCTTCGCCGGCGGCGGAGTGGACCACTGGCCAGTTCATCGATGTCGCCGGGGGGCAGCCTACCTGATCGCTCCGGCCAGGGATGGCCTACAGATCGCGGAAGCCGTGAACCTGCCGTTTTGGCCATAGAAAGTCGATTCGGGTGCGGTGTATGAGCCAGCGCCCGTCGACTTTTTTGTACAGGTCGTCGTAGATGCCGTAGAGGATCAGCGGGTTTTCGATTCCCTCGGTGGTTCGCAGGTCGTGCAGATACCAGCGGCCGTTGGCGGTGGTCCCGTCGATCAGACGAATCCAGGGGTTGGTGACCGAGTGCAGCACACCGTACTCGGGCCCTTCGCGCTCGGCGTAGGTCGCGAAGTTGGCTCGGATCTGCGCTTTGCCGACCCAGTCTCCACCATAGTCGGGTCCGAACTCGCAGACAGCGTCCTCGGTGAACAGATCTGCCAGCGCGTCTATCGCTTTGCCGTCGAAATAGTGGCTGTACATGATGCGCAGCTCCTTGACGGCCTCCTTCTCTACCAGTTCTTCCAGCGGGGTCATGGTTTCCTCCCAGGATTTGGTTGCTTCAGTATCGGGCTGCCAAGACTTACCTTAAGCCGCCTGCAACGCAAGTCGTCAATGGCGCAGCGGTCGGCCTGGGTTGCAGGCAATTGCACAACCCGTTGTAAATGCGATTGCGAAAGTCGATCTCGGCCAGTAAGTTGAGGGCAGTTACCAGGGAGGAACGAGGATGACCGACAGCATATCAGTACTGCTGGTCAGCAAGGGGCACGATTTCAATCACGACGCTTTTCTCGCCATGTTTGACGACATGGAAGAGGTAGAGGTCACGCTGGTCCAGCAGCCGGGCGCTCAGGTTCTGCTGCGTCCCGAAAACGTCGCCGACTATGACGCGGTGTTGTTCTACGACATGTCGGGGATACCGGGCGTTGGCCTGACCCACGACCGCGCCAGCCCGGACGGGCAGCCGACCGACGACTACCGGCACAGCATCGAGGCTCTGCTGGAGCGGGGTACCGGTATCGTCATGCTCAATCACGCCACGGTTTCATGGCCCGAGTGGCCGCTGTGGCGGCAGATGACCGGCTCGTCGTTCATGCTGAAGTCCGGAACGCTGAACGGCGCCAAGGTGCCGGGTTCCGGTTATCGCGGCGGCCATGGTCCGCTGCCCAATGCCACCGTCAAGCTGAATCCTGTGACCAGCCACCCGGTGCTCGAGGGTCTGGAAAACGGTTTCGAGATCACCGACGAGCTCTACATCAAGACCGCCGACTTCGAAGCCGACGTGGAGCCGCTGTTGCGGGCGGACTACGCGTTCGTGGCTGAGAACTTTACCCCGCCGCCGCTGGCTCCGGCCGAGGAGCAGGCGGGCTGGAATCACCCGCCCGGCAGCAACCTGATCGTCTGGGCCAACGCGGCGGGCGCGAGCCCGATCATCGTCTCGGACGTGGGCGACAGTCCGGCAGCGTTCGAAAACTCCGACTTTCGGCGCCTGCTGCGCAACGCGCTGCGCTGGGTGGCCTCCGCCGAAGGTCGGGCCTGGGCCCAGGCCCACGGTGGCTGATTCGTCCGGCTCAATGCCTGCGCCTAGTCTCCGATCACGACCGTCGCTGTACCTTCCAGCGGATTCTCGGTACCAGGCCGGTGCAGCCAGATATCGCAGTCCGCCAGACGTTCGCCGGCATGCTCTCTGATAGCGGTTACCCGACCGCGGGCGATGATGTGGTCGCCGTCCAGCACCGCCATGGGGAAGCGCATGACGATGCGGCGAATGCTCGTGGGCCCGGTCCAGGCATGCAGCATGTTGACCATGTAGCTAAGGCCCAGAGGTCCCTGGTTGATGGTGTGGTCGCCGTAACCGAGCTTAGCGGGGACCCGCCGGTCCCAGTGGACGGGGTTGGGATCGCGCAGTATCGCCGCCATGGTCCGCATGCGCTCCGGTCGAACGCTGGGCATATCCCACTCGGGGATCTCGTCACCTACCGCAACTTTCATTTGCTGCTCCTCCCGTAAGTCCAGGTAATGGTGGTGCGGGCGGCATGTGTGCCGTCCGGGTCGTGGAGGTCGAACTGGAACTGTATCCGGTCGTAGGTTCGGGTGGAATCCTGGCGCCGATCGGATTCCGTGATCCGGCCTGTTACCTTGTAGGTCAGCTCTTCCCTTAGCGGCCGGTGAATTTCCCAGTCGTAGCTTTCGATGCCGATGGAAAAATCCGACTCCGCCTGGCCCAGGGCAAACATCTCACCAATGCTGGTCCGTGCGCCAAGAATTGGCATGTGGAAGAGGGCTACCGGGTGCGCCAGGTCGTCGGGCAGGGGCTCCGCCCCGGTGCACTCGGTGAGGAGGAAATTTTCCCAGTGTGCGATGGTGTAGTCTCCGCCCGGAAACTCATGTCCTACCAGGGCTCGAATTTCAGATTCTGGCGGTATGCCTGTTTGGGTCACGTCTTTCTCCCTGTTTTGAACGGATCGTTCGCCTGTCTATTTAGATCGCCCGACCTCCTGGCCGGCTACGCGCCGAACCCTTCAGCGCGCGGGCGGCAGCCTGACCAGCATTTTGCCTCGGTTGTCGCCCAGATACAGCTGCCTGAAAGCGGCGGGAAAATCCGCCACGTTGCCGTCGATCAGATATTCAGGGGTCTTCAGCAGACCCGCACGAATCCATTGGGCCATGCGCTGGCGGGCCTGAGCGTATCGATCCACATAGTCGAAAACCACGAAACCCTGCAGTCGAGCGCGCATGGTTCCCAACCAGATGTAGTTGCGCGGGCCCTGCATGGTTTCCGCCGGATACTGCGAGGTAGAACCGCACAGCAGAACCACGCCGCGCATGGCGATTAGCCGCAGGCTCTCGTCCAGAATATCGCCACCCACATTGTCGAATATCACATCGATCCTTTCCGGGGCTGCCACCTTCAGCTGTTCGTAGAGATTTCCTTCGTGGTAATTGATTGCCTCGTCGAACCCCAACTCGTTGGTGAGCCAGTCGCACTTCGCCTGGCTGCTGGTAATTCCGATGGTGCGCGCGCCGGCGAGTTTGGCGATCTGTCCCGCCATGGAGCCCACTGCCCCCGCGGCGCCGTTGATCACCACGGTCTGGCCCGGCTGGGGTTTGCACTCCTCGATGAGGGCGAAGTAGGCGGTAAGCCCGGAGACGCCGAATCCGCCCAGCCATGCGGAAAGCGGGACTTCGGTGACGTCGCATTTCTCCAGCCCGGTGCCGTCGCTGATGGCGTAGCTCTGGACGCCCAGAGAACCGGTGACGAAGTCGCCGGCGTGATAGTTCGGATGATTGGACTCGACGACCTGGCCAGCGATGGACCCGTGCACCAGATCTCCGGGCTGGACTCGAAACAGGAATTCGTCGCTGTCGCGCATGATGAGGCGCAACGCGGCGTCCACCGACAGGTAGTGAGCTTGGATCAGCAGTTCACCCTGCCCCGGCTGGCCTATGGCTGACTCGCGTACCTCGAAGTCGTCCGGCCCGGCGACGCCTTGCGGATAACGTTTGAGAAACAGCTGCTGGTTGACAGTTTCGTTGCCGGTGATGCTGGTGCGCATAATTCGTTCCCTCTCCCTTGCGGGGTTCCATCCTACTGCACTCTCCGTGTTAAATGGTAACCTGAGCTTGCACATCGGGAGGGGAGAAAATCCGTGCTGCAACTGACTGACTGGCTGATTCTTCTGGGGCTGGGTGCTGTCTGGCACGGCTGGCAGATTGTCTGGGTGGCGCCGCTTCCCAGGCAGCTCAGACGAGGTGAGGTTCCTACGGCGCCCAAAGGGTCGCAGGAAGCCTTCGGACTGTTCTGGATAGATCAGTACGGCTGGATCGGCCTGACGCTGCTGGTTGGCGGGCTGGTCTCTGTCATCGCGGGGCTGCTGCGATGATCCCGGTCTCGCTACTTTACGCAGGCCTGCTGGCGTTGCTCGGCGTGCTGCTTGCCAACCAGGTGCTTTACGTCCGCCTGCGCCCGGGTAAAGAACCCGAATGGCGGGCGGATGCGACGCTGCGAACGCAGGCCAACTTCGTCGAAAACGTCCCCCTCGCCCTGCTGCTGCTGTATCTGCTGGAAGTCGGCGGTATCGGCACCACCGCGGTGCACCTGCTCGGCGCGTCGCTGCTTGCGTGCCGACTCCTGCATGCCTGGGGTATGAGTCGCTATCCGGGCGCGAACTACCCCCGGCTCATCGGTGCCCAGGGAACCTTTGTCATCGTTTCGGTGATGGGTGTCGCCGCCGTCTATCTGTACCTCATCCGGTGAGCCGATCTATGCTGCCTGGAATCCGGTTGCCCTGGTATTACGGTTGGAACGTGCTGGCTGTGGCCATGGTTTTCCAGGCCATGACTTTTGGCATCGGGCTTTACTGCTTCACGTTCTGGGTGGTTCCGTGGACCGAGGAATTCTCGGTAGGTCGTGGCGAAGTCATGATGGTCTTCTTCGCCATGCAGGTGGTCATGGGGCTGGCGGCCCCGTTCGCAGGTCGCGCGGTGGATGGTCGGTCCATTCGACTGCTGGTGATCACGGGCGCGGTTTCGATGGGCGCCGGTCTCGGGCTGGTCGCTCTGGCCACCTCGCTCTGGCAGGTGCTGGTCGTCTACGGCACCCTGTTCGTGCCCGGCCTGCTGCTCGCCGGCGCGCTGGCGGCCCAGGCGCTGGCGGCAAAATGGTTCACGCGGCGTCGGGGCCTGGCCATCGGCATTTCCACGGTAGGGACTTCCCTTGGCGGCTTTTTCACCCCTCTGCTGGTGACGGGTTTGCAGGGTGCCTATGGCTGGCGGGATGCCAACCTGGTGCTGGCGCTGATCGTC
>JAHEEG010000023.1 GCA_024640825.1 Gammaproteobacteria bacterium | reverse complement strand
CCCGGGAATCTCCGACGCTAACCGGGATCGGCTGAGCGCGCTGGTGCGGTCGGCCACCGCGAGCGAGGCATGGATCGTGGCGCTCGGTCGCTACGGCTGGCAACCTCAGCTGCTGTTCGGAGAGGACTTCCGACAGTATCTGAATGCGCAGGAAACCCAGCTGGCTTCCATCATGCGCGACTTGGGATTCCTCAACTGATCCCATGGGCTACCGGTTGCTTATCGGCCTGCTGCTGGCGGTAACCGTCGGGTACCTGACGCTGGCGAGGCGGATACCCCTGGACCCCTGGAGCGCAGAGGAGCTCGTCAACAGCCGGACGCTGCCGACGCTATTCGGCAGCCTCCTCACGCTGGTACTGCTGGGACTGCTGTTCACCCAGCCACCTGGTGCTCTCCGCTTCGGGAGCAGGCCGCAGGGGATCAGGCTTTTCGCGTTGGTAGCCTTGTTGGGATCGTTCATTGCCCTTCTGCAGTACGCGGGAATCTGGCTGGCAATGACTGCCCTGCTGCTGGCCGCCCTGCTGATCATGGGCGAGCGCCGGCTCCCCTGGCTGGTAGCGCTTTCCGTAGGAATTCCCTTCGGCGGCTGGTTGCTGGTGGAACGTTGGCTTGGTGTGTATGTACCCGGCATTTTGTTCGGGACGGGTGCCTGAGTCGGCCATGTGGGACGGCATCACCACGGGGCTGGAAACCGCCCTGACCCTTACCAACCTGCTCTGGGTGCTGGTGGGCTGCGCCGCTGGAACGGTAGTCGGCATGCTGCCCGGACTTGGTCCCATCACCGCGATCGCGCTGATGATCCCCATAAGCTACAAGCTGGATCCAGCGGGCGGTCTGATCATGATGGCGGGCGTTTATTACGGCGCTGTATTCGGCGGCTCCACATCCGCCATACTGATCAACGCCCCGGGGGTAGCCAGCACCGTTGCCACGTCCTTCGACGGTTACCCCATGGCCCGGGAAGGGCGGGCCGGGCGCGCGCTGGCTATCGCCGCTTACGCTTCCTTTGCCGGCGGCACGCTGGGCGCAGTGGCGCTGATGCTGTTTGCCGGTTATCTGGCAGCCCTGGCGCTGGCATTTCAGAGCCCGGAGTATGCCCTGTTGCTGATACTGGCGCTTTCCAGCGTAGTGGTGTTCGCGCCACCCGGTCAGCGGCTGCCTGGTCTGGCCACCCTGCTGTTGGGGTTGATACTGGGCACCGTCGGCACGGATCAGCTTGCAGGCGTGCAGCGCTTCACTCTGGGGCGACTGGATCTCGCCGACGGTATTCCATTTGTCATTATCGTCATGTCTACATTCGCGCTTGCGGAGGCATTCCGGATGGTGATTTCAGACGAGCAGATCAGCGCGCCCCAGGGGCAAGCGCTGCGTGCTGCCGAGCTGCGCATACCACTTGCACAGGCCAGACCCCTCGCACGGGTGGTAGGGCGCAGCTCGCTGCTTGGCTTTCTGGTGGGCGTACTGCCAGGGGCCGGTGCGACGCTGGCGAGCTTTTTTGCCTACGACCTCGAAAAACGCATTGGCAACGGCTCGCGGGAAGCGGGCGTTGCGGCCCCAGAGGCGGCCAACAATGCCGCTTCCACAGGGTCTTTCGTGCCGCTGCTGACCCTTGGGATACCGGGTTCGGGAACCACCGCGGTGTTGCTGGGCGTTATGCTGAGTTACGGACTACAGCCCGGGCCGCGCCTGCTCACAGAGCAGCCGGAGGTCTTCTGGGGCGTCATCGTCAGCATGTATCTGGGCAATATTTTCCTGCTGGGATTGAATCTGCCGCTCATTCCCTATCTGGCACGGCTGATCAACCTGCCGCCCAAGGTATTGATCCCGCTCATTCTGGGGTTCGCCACGTTAGGCGTTTATCTGACCACGCTGAACCCCTTTGATCTGATCGTGATGCTGGGGCTGGCGCTAATCGCACTGGCCCTGCGCTGGTTCGGCTTCCCCCTGGCCCCGCTGCTGCTGGGTTTCATTCTGAGCGGCCTGCTGGAGGAAAATCTCCGCCGTACCCTGTTGCTCTACGACGGGCGCGCTTTTTTTCTCCTCGAACGTCCCGCGGTCGTAGCCATCGGGGCCATCACTCTAGTAGTCTGGATGTTGCCGCTCTGGCAGCGCTTGCGGGTGCGGGGTGGCGCCGACGGCTGATATTTGGAGGTCCTCACATGCCCTATCTCAACCGCGACAGCGTGCGCATCTACTACAACGGGATTGGCGAGGGGCCTGCGATTCTGCTGACCAACGGGTACAACCTGACCAGCTACATGTGGCGTGGCCTGGTGGAAGCGCTCAGCGATCGCTACCGGGTCATTACCTGGGACGTGCGCGGCCACGGGCGATCCGACAGCCCGGCTGACCCCGACGCCTACAGCCAGACCCTCACTTTGGAAGACATGTCGGCAGTTCTCGATGCCGAAGGCGTCAAGGATGCGATTATCGCGGGACACTCGATGGGTGGCTACTTGTCACTCGCGTTCCACGTGGAGCATCCGGAACGGGTCCGAGCGCTGGTTCTGATCGGCACCGGTCCGGGCTATCGCAACGCGAAAGCACGGGAAGGCTGGAACCGCAATGCCGAAGGGCGGGCCCGGTACTTCGAACGGCACGGCATCGAAAAAATGGGGGAGTTTGAGGGTCATGGCGGAGAAAACCGCAGCGCCAGAGGTCTCGCCCTGGCGGCCCGCGGCATTCTGACCCAGCACGACAGTCGGGTGATCGACAGCGTGTCAAAAATACGCGTACCCACGCTGGTTATCGCGGGCACGGAAGATGTGGATTTTCGGCGAGGCATGGAGTACCTGGCGACAAAGATTCCCGGCGCGCGAAAGATCTTTCTGCCAGCCGCCGGACATATGCCCAACATAGAACAGCCACGGGCGTTCAACAGCGCTGTGCGGCAGTTTCTGGGCGAACTCGATCCTGTGGTCACCACCAGCACGACCAGTGCCAAAAAACGCAACACGACGAGCGCAGCACGAGGCGTATCCCTGGCGGCAAACACCGGCCCAAACCCGGGCTAGGCAAGCCATCGGACCATGGGTAAGATAGTGAGACGTGTCACATCTAAAGGGCGAGGGGTAGGACGTGCGCAGACCATTCGGTAGCAGCAGCGATCACGAGGAAGACGAACAGATCAATCTGACGCCCATGCTGGACGTCGTCTTCATCATGTTGATCTTCTTCATCGTCACGGCAACCTTTATCAAGGAAGTCGGTCTGGACGTGAATCAGCCAGACGACGACAAGCCAAAGACGGTCGACCCCGACAAGAAGAGCATCGTCGTAAGAATTACGAACCGTGATCGCATCATCATTGCCCAGCGCGACGTCGACTGGCGCGCGGTCAGGGCGAACATCGAACGCCTGCACGCCGAAAACCCTGAAGCCCCGGTGATCATTCAGCCTCATCCGGAATCTACCACGGAGGCCATGATCCACATCATGGATTCCGCGCGCCTGGCCGGCGTCTACAACGTCTCGCTGGCAACGAATTAGTTTCCGTTCAGCGCGCGGCTTGGCGGGCGCGCTCATGAACCGCCAGATCGACCTGCGCAGCGACACCGTCACCCGCCCCACAGCCGGCATGCGAGAGGCCATGCGTCAGGCCGAGGTCGGCGATGACGTTTATGGGGAAGACCCCAGCGTGAACATCCTGCAGGCCATGGTGGCCGAACGGCTCGGCCAGGAAGCGGGACTGTTCGTAGCCAGCGGGACACAGTCCAACCTGGTCGCCCTGTTGACTCACTGTGGGCGTGGCGACGAGTATATCGCCGGCGCCACGGCTCATACTTATCAATACGAAGGCGGCGGTGCCGCAGCCCTCGGCGGCATCCAGCCCCAAACCCTGCCTTTCCAGGCCGACGGCTCTCTTGACCTGGAACAGGTGGCACGACTGGTGAAACCCCGGGACCCTCATTTCGCCAGAAGCCGACTGCTGTGCCTGGAGAATACCCAGGCAGGCAAGGCATTCGGCCCCGCCTACTTTGCGGCAGCCCGCACTCTCTGCGATCGACTGGGACTGGCCCTGCACCTGGACGGCGCGCGGCTTTTCAACGCCGCCGAGGCGCAGGGCTGCACCGTCGCCGAAATGGCCCGACATTGCGACTCCATCTCCATCTGCCTCTCCAAAGGTCTCGGCGCGCCTGTCGGCTCAGTGCTGGCGGGGCCCAGGGATTTCATCGACGAGGCTCGGCGCTGGCGCAAGATGGTGGGGGGCGGTATGCGCCAGGCGGGAATACTGGCCGCAGCCGGTATATACGCGTTGCAGCATCATGTGGAACGCCTCGCCGAAGATCACCGGAACGCGTCACAACTGGAAGAACTGGTGAATCAGCGTTACCCGGGCGCGGCGGGCTCTCACACGAACATGGTTTTTGTAGATCTCCCGGACTCGGAAATAGCGGCGCTCGCCGGGCGGCTTAAATCTCGAGGGATCCTGATTCGCGGGCCTCGCTGGGTGGTACACCTGGACGTCACCGCCGAAGACATTGAGGCGGTTGGTGATGCGCTTAAATCAGGCTGACCAGCGCCACCACCGCGCCGGTATTGCAGGTCACAATTGTTCCAGATATCAACGTCTTAGGGCCTATTTTCAAAATTTCTTCTCGACGTTCCGGCACCAGAGTTGCGAGGCCGCCAAGAAGGATGCCCAGGCTGCCGAAGTTGGCAAACCCGCACAGCGCGTAGGTCATTACCAGTACGCTGGCGCTGCTGAGCGTGCCTTCGGGCAGGCCGGCCATCAGCAGATAAGCTACCAGCTCGTTGAGAATGAGCTTGGTTCCGAGAAGCGCGCCTGCAGCCTGAGCTTCCAGCCACGGAATACCCATCAGCCAGGCCACCGGTGAGAACGCCCAGCCCATCACGCGTTCCAGCGTCAGAGGGTCCCCGCTGACAAACAGCGCGCTGATGAGGTGGTTGACCAGAGCTACCAGGCTCACCAGCACCACCAGCATTGCCCCTACGTTGACCGCCAGCCGCAGGCCGTCATAGGTACCTCTGGTAACGGCGTCCATGAAGCTGGAATACCGGAGACCATCGGCCGCCTCTTCGCTGGCGGCGGCGGCGCCGACTGCGCTCGCGGGAATCATCAGTCGCGAGATGAAAACAGCGCCCACGGCGTTGATGAGAGACGCCGCCAGGATGTGTCCCAAAGCACCTGGGATAACGTCCATGAGGACATTGGCGTACAGCACCATGATGGACCCCGCCACCGTAGACATGCCACAGGTCATGACGGTGAATAGTTCCGAGCGCGACAAACGCTGCAAGTAGCCGCGTATGACCAGGGGAGCCTCTACCATGCCAAGAAACACGCTGGCGGCAGCGGCAATACCTACCGCCCCGCCCACCCCCATGGCTCGCCTCAGCACGCTGCCAAGGCCTCTGACGAGCAGCGGCAGCACGCGCCAGTACCAGAGAATGGCCACGAGCACGCTGAACAAGAGGATCTGCGGTAGGACCCGGAACGCAAATATATACAACGCTCCCTGGCGATCCACTTCGAACGGCGCATCGCCGCCGCCCAGGTAGCCAAAAACGAATCCAGCCCCGGCGGAAGTGGCTGCTTCCACCGCATAGACCACCTCGTTCAACAGAAGCAGACTCTGGGAGATAACGGGAACGCGCAACAGCAGCAGGGCCAGCAGCAGCTGAATGGCGAGCCCAATACCAACACCCCGCCAGCGCACTTCAGTCCGGGACTCGCTGAGAATCCACGCCAGTGCCATGAAAAAGCCGATGCCGAGAACCGCCTGCATTAAAAAGCCGTGCTGATCTGCCTCAGCGGATGATAAACAGCGTGAAGACGTAACGCTCGAAAAAGCAGAAGAAACCCTCGCCCTGCTGCATTATCTGGTTAGGTTCGTGTTCACCGGTATAGCGCAGCGTGAAACGACTGCCTGGCCAGTCGACGTACACTTCCGCTTCCTGAAACCCTATGAACGTTCCCACCAACGGATTCACGGCCTTGTAGCCGGCTTCTTTAGCACTGAAAAGAAGGCCTGGCATTCTGGAATCGGCATCCTGCAGCAGGCCGCACTCCCGCGGCGTCATCAGCCGCGTATAAAGCGCCGGCGTCACGCGCTCGACCACCTCGAGATCGATGCCTATGCCGCGCAGGGTACCAGAGGCGGCTACCGCCGCTATCGCCAGCGCCTCGCTGTGGGTGATGCTGCCAATGCAGCCCTTGGGCCAGAGCGGCTCCCGCGCCTGACCCGAGGGAATTGCGGCTCGTGGCAGGCCCAGCATATCAAATGCCCGCCTGGCCAGATGGCGGCCCGTGGCGAACTCCCGAATCCGCTTTTCCACAGCCCGCGCGACTGCCGGCCGCTCCGTCGGAAAGAGCTCGTCGCGATGGTCGCCAACCCAGGCAGCAACCATCTCAAGACCTTCAATATCAGGTAGTTGTGTCCTGATATTCGAATCTAGTGGAGGCAATTCAGTCCAGCTCATTGCCCAATTGTGGTCCACGACGCTTCCGGATACCATCGCCAGGATGGGGACAGGTAAAATCATATTCCTGAATGGTTCCTCCAGCGCCGGGAAGACGACTCTGGCCGTCATGCTGCAGCAGCTGTTGGATGAGCCCTACCAGCACATAGCGCTGGATCAGTTTCGCGACGGCATGCCGGGCCGCTACCGGGGCCTCAACTCCCCAGCAGGAACCCCGGGAGATCTGGGGCTGAACGTCGTGCCAACCCGGGAAAATGGCGAACTGATCACCCGCATCCGCTTCGGCGAGCACGGCGAAAAGGTTCTCAGAGGCATGCGACGGGCCATCGCCGCGTTCGCTCGTGAGGGCAACAACATCATTATCGATGACCTTATTTTCAAGCCCGAGTACCTCGTGGACTATGCCGAAGCGTTGTACGACCTGGATGCCTGGTTGATCGGCGTGCGCTGCAGCCTGGACGTTGTAAACGACCGGGAGCGGCGTAGGCCTGGGCGCTTTCCTGGCACGGCCACCTCGCACTTCCATGAGGTACATGCCCATGGCGCCAGCTACGATCTGGAGGTGGACACGAGCAACACGACGCCCAGAGAATGCGCGGAGCGAATTATTGCCAGACTCGCGCAGCCACCAGAGGTGCTCCAGCAGCTACGGCGTCGCGCTAGTGCTCAAGAGGCCCGTTAGGTGCCTCTGATCATCGATCATTCTCCGAGGATACGCCGATGCTCGACCTGTACTTCGCACCGACGCCCAATGGCTGGAAGATCACCATCATGCTCGAAGAGTGTGAGCTACCCTACAACCTGATACCCGTTAACCTGGGCGCTGGCGACCAGTTCAAGCCAGACTTTCTGAAGATCAGCCCGAACAACCGGATGCCTGCGCTGGTGGATCACGAGACCGACATCTCGGTGTTCGAATCAGGTGCCATCCTGGAGTATCTGGCAGAAACAACGGGCCGATTCATGCCGGCCGATCTCGATGGAAAGTACCGGGTCAGGCAGTGGCTGTACTGGCAGGTAGGCGGGCTCGGACCGATGGCAGGTCAGGTTTCTCATTTCGTCAACTACGCGCCGGGCGGCAAGGAGGATCACGAGTATTCCCACACCCGCTACAAAAACGAGTATGACCGCCTGTTTGCCGTGATGCAGCGCTCTCTGTCCAACAACGCATACCTGGCTGGCGAGTACTCCATTGCCGATATGGCCGCATGGCCCTGGATCGTCCCTTACAAGCGATTTGAACAGGACATGGACGCTTATCCGGACGTGCGGCGCTGGTTCGATGCCATCAAGAACCGGCCGGCCGTACGTAAAGCGATGGACGTGGGTAAGGCGCTGCGCCGGCCGCCGGGCGAGATGAGTGAAGAGCAACGCAAGATGATGTTCGGCCAGACCGGGGCGTCGGTACTGAAAAACCCATAGGCCGGGTGTCACGATTCGGGCTGTCCGAACTATCCTGGAAGCCCCGGCCGTCCCGGCCGTCCGAGATTCGCCTCAATGAGCGGAATCCGATCATTGCCGAAATACATGTCGTCGCCATCCAGAAACATCGTCGGCGAGCCGAATCCGCCTCGCTTCATCAATTCGTCCGTGGTCTCGCGCAACCGGTTCTTGTAGAGCGGATCGGTGATCTTCGTCATGAATTTCTCCACGTCGAGACCGGCTGCCACGGCTATGGCCCGCACTTCATCTTCCTGGGAAATATCAGACAGCTCCCCCCAGTAGCGCTGGAACGCCGCCCGGGCATAGGGCACGAGCACGCCCTCCTCGATGGCAACGAACGCACCACGCATCACCTTGACGCTGTTCACTGGAAACACCGGCGGCTGGCCGATCCGGACCCCTACATAGGCGGCCCAGTCCTGCAGATCCTTCTGGTAGTAGCGGGCTTTCACCGGCACGGGCTTCGCGCGGTTCTCGTAGACGCTGGGATTGACGGTGTTGAAGATGCCGCCCACAAGAATAGGTTTCCAGATCATTTCAACATCATCTCTGGCCGCGATGGGTTGGATGCTCTCAAAGGCGAGGTAAGTCCACGGGCTGGAGCAATCGAAATAGAACTCTAAGCTGTGCATGTCTCGCTGGATCCTGCGCCTTCATCAGAGCGCTGAGCATAGTTGACAGTGCGCGGCGAAGCACGTTCCATGGGCCCATGTGAACCCCGGGGATGGGGCTTCCGACGTAAGGCGCACATGTACCTGATTCAGATATGAGCAATACCCGCAACTCCGAGCCCATTGAACGCCTGCAGGCCCTCATCGACCGGGCCAGGCGCATTGTTTTCTTCACCGGCGCAGGCATCAGTACAGAATCCGGCATCCCCGATTTCCGCAGCCCAGGCACCGGGCTGTGGACCAAAATGCAACCCATTCAGTTCCAGGATTTCCTCTCCAGCGAAGAAATGCGCCAGGAGTCTTGGCGACGCCGCTTTACCGGCGAGCGAAGCATGGAAAATGCAAAGCCCAACAAAGGCCACGAAGCGATTGCCCGACTGATGGGAGTCGGCAAGGGCCTGGCTGTCATTACCCAGAACGTGGACAACCTGCATCAGGATTCCGGCATTCCGGAGAACAAGGTTATCGAGTTGCACGGCAACGCCAGTTACGCAACCTGCCTTTCCTGTCAGACTCGCTACGAATTGGCAGACCTCGAGCAGCAGTTTCTGGAACACCAGACAATCAGCCCCTGCTCACGCTGCGGAGGCATCATAAAATCTGCCACCATCTCCTTCGGCCAGGCCATGCCTGAGCGGGAGATGGAGCGCGCTCAGGAGGCGGTGGAAGCCAGTGATCTATGCCTCGTCGTCGGTTCATCGCTGGCCGTTTATCCCGCTGCGGGTTTTCCTGAATACGCGAAGCGCCTGGGCGCAGGTTTGGCTATTGTCAATCGTGAAGAAACGCCGTTGGATGCCATAGCCGACGTCGTGGTTCACGAGGAGATCGGGCCGACTTTGAGTTACGTTGTCGGGATCAATTGAAAGTTCAGGATGCGGCATTCGTTCCAGGGAAATTGATCGGCTGGTGTCACCGGGTAAGAGGTTCTGCTGACCTGGCGACGGCGCTCCGCGCTACCCTCAGTCTGGCAAGTTGCCCCACCGAGTCGCGCAAGCGCGCTCGGCCGGGTCAATTGCCCTCCTTCCGCGTCGCCACATTGTCAGCATAACCTCTTTCCCGGTGACACGTCTGACATGTTCCCAGCACGACTGATGCAGACGGTCGTTCGGTTCGAGCGAGCCGGCGGCCAAGCTGAGAGACGGCGGGAGAACCGACGTTCGCTGACGATGTGGCGACGCCGAAGAAGGTGACTTGACCCGCCCCTTAGCGGGGCAACGTCACCGCCTGAGGGCAGCGCGGAGCGCCGTCGCCAGGTCAGCGAACGTCGATTCTCCCGGTGACTCACCTACATAGACCAGCCAGCATATTGCCGGAAAAGCCCATCACAGGTAGTGTCTCGCAATGCTGGTAAATCAGGACAACGGGCTCGCCCTTTCCCAGCAGCTGCTGGGCTGGATCTGCGATCTTGTGCCGTCCTGGACGGCGGAGGACATTGGCAGCTTTCGCTATCTCGACGGCGGCTACAGCAACCGCAATTACCGCTTCACCCATCGGGGCTCCATCTACGTTCTGCGCGCCCCGCATCGGGAACGGCCATTCGTCGACAGGCATCTGGAGCGCGAGTTACTGCTGGCCCGGCAGGTGCCCGCAACGCCGGACATAGTGGCTTTCGACCCATTCAGCGGGCGGATGATCAGCCGCTGGGTGCAGGGCCATCTTCTGGCAGATCTGTCCCCGGATCCGGACCAGGTCGTCCGCTACCTCCGACGGCTGCACGCTGACCTGCCGGAAACCCGCCGTACTTTCGATCCGGTCGCCCAGGCCAGGCTGTATCTGCAGAGCGTCGCCGTGCCGGATTGGATTCTTCGGCTCGCTCACCGGGCCGTCTGGCCGCAGGCGACAACCGTGAGTTGCCACAACGATCTGAACCCGTGGAACGTCATCCAAGGGCCGGACGGACGCTGGGTTACCCTGGACTGGGAATGGTTCGGCAGAAACGATCCTCTGTTTGACCTGATTACTCTGCATCAGTCTCTGGCATTCGACGACACATTGCTGGGCGAGCTCGCCGAAGCGCTGCTGCAGACCGACGTGAGCGAGGCTCGAACGCGGGCTTGCCTGACTGCTTTCTGGCTGAGGGAATTTGCTTGGGCGGCGGCTGAAATCGCGGCAGGGGATACGCGCCCCGAAATCCTTGAACAGCGGTCGCGAGGCGAAGAACGACTGCAGGGGCTCGTTTGACCCGAACCTGCTCTTTGTTCTGCGCGCGTCGGCTCAGCCGACCTCCCTGAGCCAGCGCAACACATGCAGCCGAGCTGCAGCCAGCCGGGCCTCGCCATGGCCACTGATCTCCGCAAAGGGAAATTCGGACGCTGCCAGAAGCTCCTGGTAGCGATGATACAAACGCTGTCGATCAAAGGGTGACTCACGCTGAGGGTCAGGCGCCCAGGGAATATCGGGTTGCATCAGCAGGTAGCGGCGCGCGGAGCGGGCCTGAAGCGCCTGCGAGATCCGGATATCCAGCCCGCCGTACTTCTCTTCCCACCAGACCTGAATGACCACCAGATCCGTATCCGCCAGCACCACCGGTGCGCCGGATGCCAGCACTGTGGCCTCTGCGGCCAGCTGGGCATCAGCGATTGCTAACAGATCTTCCCGCTCGTAAGCGGCCCTGCCGCGCAGGTAGTCACGCGCCGTTTCCGGAATCAGGGGCAGGTCGAACTCCGCTGCCAGGGCAGCGGCGAGCGTCGTCTTGCCCGTAGACTCGGGACCCGTCAGGCAGATGATGAGGCCAGATTCATGCTCCGCTTCCACACGCGCCACCCCGCTATCGCCATGAACAGATAAACGCCGTAAAGCACGGCGTAAAAGTCGATACCTTTGACGATGTACATGCCGGTAGCAATGATGTCCACTACCAGCCAGACGATCCAGTTGTCTATGTATTTGCGGGCCGTCATCCACATGGCTGCAAAGCTCATGGTCGTGGTAGCGCTGTCCCAGTAAGGCAGGTCGGCATCGGTGCGGTTGTCTAGAAACAAGCCCATGACAAGCGTGCTTGCAGCGACCAGCGCAATCAGCAGCCAGCGGGTTCGCGCGGGCGTGAAGGAAACCGGCAGCGTGTCCGGCGAGCGCTGCTTGCCACCATACAGCCAGTAGTACCAGCCGTAGCCGTTCATGACCACGTAGTAGCCGTTCAGCAGCACATCCGCATAGAGCCGTTCCTGGGTAAACACCACCACCGAAACAACGGAGTAAAAAAGCCCGATTGGAAACGTCCAGATGTTCTGACGGATCAGCAGCCAGACACACAGCAGGCCGGAAATCAGACCGCTGAGTTCCAGCCAGGCCATGTTCTGCAGGTAGACCTGAAGGGAGACGACCAGAGATGGTAGCAACTCGGACAATAAGCTGCGGAAGGCTGGTCACACCGACCAGACGCCTGCCGACCCAAAAAGAATTGGCCTAACCTTAAGGTTCAAGGGCTCGAACCGCAATCGGGCAGCAAGGCGGCAATCAGGCGCAGCGAGGCCCGAATCGCTCCGGGTCAGAGCGCCTACTCCACCCGCGCATTCGAGGATAGAATGTTGTCCACGCGTTCAAGGATGCAGAAACATGGCCAAAAGCATCGCCATCGTCGAAGACGATCCTGATCAGAGGGCCAATTACGCCGACGCCATCACGAAGAAGGGATATGTCGTCAGATCCTACGGCAGCCGGGAGGAGGCTCTGGCGGGTTTTGATCAACAACTGCCCGATCTGGTGATCCTGGACATCATCCTGGGCGAGGAAGTGGACGCAGGATTTCAGCTGTGCCGGGATCTGCTGGCCCGCGCGCCAACCCTGCCAGTCATTTTTCTGACCGAGCGTATCAACGAAATTGACAAGATTTCGGGGTTGCGGCTGGGAGCCTGGGACTACCTGCCGAAACCGATCAGCCTCGACTATCTGGCGGAAAGAATCTCTTCGCTGTTGAGAATCAACGAGGTCCGAGCCGAGCAGGCCGAAACGGAAAGCCCTACAGCCCGGCGCATTGGTGATCTCATGCTGGATCAGGACGCGCTTCTGGTTTCCTGGAAGGGCGAACGCATAGACCTTTCTGGCACAGAGTTTCGCATGCTGGCCAAGCTGGTCCGTGCGCCCGGACATGCGGTGAGTTACGAGTCGCTCATGAACGCCACCATGCAGAGCCTTGTGACCAACAATACGATCAATACGCACATGCGCAACATCCGCAAAAAATTCGAAAAAGTGGACAAAGAGTTCGCATGCATCAAAAGCGAATATGGCTACGGCTACCGATGGTCGAACGAAAGCTGACGCCCGCCCTTCTCAGGTCTGGCCAGTGAAGTTGCTTCACCGCATACGGGGTCCGCGCCTAGGCACCAAGATCATGCTGCTGGGTCTCACCCTGCTGGTGGTGCCATGGTTCAGCTACCGGCAGCTGGTGGAGATGGAGCACCTGCTGATTCAGGGCCAATCCAATGCTCAGTTGCTGACGGCAGAGGGCATCTCGACTCTGTTCAACGGCCGGGAAGATCTCTTCAACGATCTACCGGTAACGATTGAAGACTTCGAGAGCCTCTACGCCAACCCGCTGCAAAACGCGATACGGCTGGATGGCAGCCTGGAAGACTGGGGCGAGGGCGTTGACGACAAGGCCCTGCGATTCGGCAGCGAAACAGGCAAAGCCGATGGGGATTTTCAACTGCTGCTCGGCGAGCGTGGTGGCCAGCTGTATGTTCACATGGACGTCATTGATCCGGAGCACGTCTACCGCAACACGGAATACCTGCGGCTGGATAACGCGGATCACATCAGGTTGAGCTTCATCCGCGCCGACGGGGATGACGGCCGCGTTTCCATCGTTTTCAGCAAGCCCGGGGTGACCACTGCCTACGAAATGCAGCCGGACTGGCGGTTCGCCTCGGCAGGTCCCCCAAGCAACAGCGTCCAGGGGTTCATGCAAGAAACCGAACAGGGCTACCGGGTCGAATTCCGGATGCCCCTGTCTCTGCTCGGATCCAGCCGCTACTTCGGTCTTGCGCTGGTGGACGTTGACGATCCCGAGACCGGCGAGATCCGCCGCATCGTGCAGACACTGCCAACGGCGGGCAAAGAGAGTTTCAATCTCGTAGTGCTGCGCTCTCCGGAAGTATTGAACATCATTCAAGGCTTGGGGTATTCGGGCGCGCGTATCCTGGTCATCGATCCGCAGAAGCGCGTTCGGGCGGAAACGGGGACCAACGTATCCCGGAACGAACCGGTCAGAAAAGACAACCTGCTGGAAAACGTCCAACGCTGGTTCAAGAGTTTGCGTCCCTGGGTGCACTGGATCATTACGGGCGAGCAGTGGACACCGGCTCGCAGCCTCACCGAGGATGCCGCCGCGACAACGGAAATCGTCATAGGCAGCTCGCTGGAAGGCGACCCGATTGCCCTGCGGCGCAGCCTCTCCGAAACCCAGGAGGTGATCATGGCTGCGCATCCGATCGTCAGTCGCAACAAAGTGATCGGCGCGGTGGTGGTGGAGCAGAATATCGACGAGATACTGACCTTTCAGCGGTCGGCGCTGGAACAGGTGATTCTGGTATCAATTGTCAGCCTGTTTGCAGTATTTATCGCGTTGCTGGCATTTTCCGCGCGGCTGGCCTGGCGAATCCGCAGTTTGAGGCGTGAAGCCAGCAATGCCATCGACGAATATGGGCGATTGCGCATCGGCGAGCTACAGCGGGAGATGTATGCTGGAGATGAGATCGGCGAGCTAGCCCGCAGCGTTTCCAACATGCTTTCGAAACTTCAGCAGCACAACAACTTTCTGGAGAGCATGCCGCGTACCCTGCGACACGAAATCAACAACCCGCTCAATACCCTCTCGACGTCCCTGCAGAACCTGGCGGAAGAGAACCCCGAGGTTCGCGACAGCAAATACCTGGAGAGTGCTAAGCGTGGCGTGATGCGCATCGGCGCAATCGTACAGAACCTGGCCGACGCGGCCAATCTGGAAGAATCACTGGAAGCTGAAGAGCGAGAGGACATAGACATAGAGTTGCTCCTGCAGAGCTACGTCGCCAACTGCCGGATCACCCATAAAGACTGCGAGTTCATTTACCGCGGAGCCGGACGACCCGTATACGCCAACGTATCCGACTATCGCATCGAACAGCTGCTGGACAAAATCATCGATAACGCCATCGATTTTCACCGCAACAACACGCCCATCCGTGTGCAGCTCGATTCATACCGCGACCACCTGCAGATTACCGTAGCGAATCGGGGCCCACTGCTCCCGGCTAATGCGGAGAAATCTCTGTTCGATTCCATGGTCAGTCACCGGGGCCGGCAGAATCGGCTTCATTTCGGTCTGGGGCTCTATGTTGTGCGGATCATTGCCGAGCGACACGGCGGCATCGTACGGGCAATGAATCTCGCGGATGCCTCTGGGGTGGCCATCATGGTTCAGCTACCCCGGGTGGCGACGGAAGACGAATCCAGTGAATTGCACGAGCAGATCGTACCCAAAGCAGCCACAGGCTGATGTCGATCAGCGAGCTGCGGACCGCTCCTAAATCACTCTGCCGCAGGGGTTGTTTCAGGCCAGACGGAAAACGCTATCGAGGCTGACGTCGCTATCGCTCGCCAGTTCACCCTTGGAAACCAGATACTCTACTGCAGCGAACACGCTGCGAGCAGCAGCCGGATACATGAATTCCGGCGTAGCCGTGTACATCAGGGGAACCATATCCTTTATTGTGCCGACGCCTTTACGCACGCATTCGAGAATCTGGGTCTCACGCTCCCGCCGGTGCTCGATGAAAGCCCTCACGAGGCCCTTGGTATCGTCGATGCAGGGCCCGTGAGTGGGCCAGTAAACGCGATCGTCGCGCTCAAGCATCAGATCAAGACTTTTCATATACGCCGACATGTCACCATCGGGGGGTGAGATGATGCTGGTGGACCACCCCATGATGTGATCGCCGGTAAACAGAGCGCTGTCTTCTCGCAGCTGGTAGCACATGTGATTAGATGTGTGCCCTGGGGTGTAGACACATTCGACGGACCAGTCGTCGCCCTTGATGATGTCACCATGGCTGACCCGTTGATCCGGCAAGAACGCCATGTCGCCCCCCTCCTCTACCGGTACCCCTTCCTCCAACTTTCCAGCCCCATGGGGGCCGTAGGCATAGGTGGGCGCATCGCTGTGCTCTCTTAGCAGCGCACAGCCTGGCGAGTGGTCCATGTGGGTGTGGGTGACGAGAACGTGGCTGATGGTCTCTCCGCGTGTCGCTTCCAGTATGGCGTCGATGTGCGCCGGGTCAGCGGGACCCGGGTCGATGACGGCAACCCGCCCGTTGCCGAGGATGTAGGTACCCGTACCGTAGAGGGTAAATGGGCTGGGATTCTCTGCGATCACCCTGCGAATGCGCGGCCCGATGCGGGCGGCCTCGCCATAGTTGAAGTCGAGATCGCGACGAAACGGTATCTGTACCCCCATGATCTATCCCCGAGTGCTGACTGCAAAGGCCCGGAAGCATAGCACCATTAAGGCAGGGAAAACCCTCAGAACAGCAGAACCATCACCAGTGACACCACCAGCGCGACGGCAGCCGCAAGCAGCGACCACTGGAGATTTTTCAGCCAGCGCTGATCACCCGCTTCTGCCGGAACATCCTTGAATACCAGGCTGACCCGCCCGACTCGCAGGACGTCGCCATCGTGCAGCTGCGCGCTCTGCACCTCGTCACCGTTGACCCTAATACCATTGGTGGACATGAGGTTAGTGACAGTAACCCCTTCGGGACGAACGACGAGTTCTGCGTGTCGTGCCGAAACGGTGCGGTCGCGGACGATTACATCACAATCGTCGCTGCGACCGATCAGCGTGCGACCCATACCGGTACGAAATGTAAGCCCGCTGACGGGTTCGCTGGCGCCCAGGAGAAAGGCTCCGGTTTCCCCTGTTGTGTCGACCGCAGGCAACGGCTCTGGCAGGGACGTTACGGTCGCTATCTCGGTGGCGTCGGTAGCGCGTTCGGCGCTGTCCTTGATGGGCGTGACCAGGGGAGACCGTCCCTGCTCGCCACTGTGAAAATTTACAGGCGTGAGATCCCCTCCCTGACCGATCAGCTGATAGCGCAGCGTATCGAAGCAGATTTCGTCGCCGTGAAACAAACGGCAGCCGCCGGCCACGCGAATGCCATTGACGTAGGTACCGTTGGAGGATCCGAAATCCTGAACGAATATCACACCCGACCTTTCAACCAGCCGCGCATGGTTCCGGGAAATGTGGTCATCTCGAAGCTGCAGCCCGCTCGTTTCAGCGCGGCCGACGCTGAGTTCTCCATGCACAGGATAAGCGGACCCTCCAGACGCGCCGTGCAGACGCCATTCGTCCGCCTCTGGATCAGCGTTACGCTCAACTTCGATTACCAGGGTCACCTGGCCTATCTCTAGTCGATCACCCGGGACGAGACCTACCGCTTCGGTGAGATCCACACCGTTGAGCCGCAGGCTTGCTGCACCTAGGGGAAGGGCTTTGGGGCCTCTGGCGCCCACTTCGATTCGCAGGTGGTAATCCAGTACGTCTTCCCCGGCAAGCACCAGGTCGTTGTCCAGATGCCGCCCGAGAGTGGCGCTGCCTTCCAGGGGAACCCGCTCGTCTTCGAGCACAAGAATATATTGTAAATCAGACACCTGAGGCAGCTTTCTCCCACTCTAGTCGAAGCTGTCGCCACTCTGGAACATCCGGGGTTACGGCCAAAGCAAGCTCAAGGTAATGTTTGGCCTGCTCGGCCATTCCCGCCTCGAATGCTTCCTGTGCCACACCCGCCAGACGGGCAGCCGACTGGGCAAGCAGCATGCGAGCCTGGGTGTTACCGGGGTCAACCCGCTCTACCTCACGCAACAGCGAGACCGCATTACCCTCCGGCGGTTCGGTGACGTACCCTTGACTGAGCAGAGCTTGTGCCTGCTCCAGATATCGGGTCACCGTGTCACGGCGGTCCAGTTCAACCTCCAGTCGCATTTTGATCTGCTTGACGGACTCCGAATCCAGTCCTACGGCACTCGCTCGATCCACCAGCGCGCGTGTTGCATCCAGGTCACCCTGGGCGAGCAAGCGCGCCGCATTGTTATTGAGTTGCGATACCACTTCATTCAAACCCTGCTTGGCAATGACGTTGTCCGGATCCGTCGCCAGAGCACGATGGTACAGCTCTGCCGCATTCTCCCCGGGTGGGTCGATCAGAGCGCCCGCCGCTCGATATTCCCGGGCCTGTTGAAGAATGTCTGCAATGGCCGTGTTCACCGTAGTTGCCTGGCGAATCTTCTCCCGAACCAGATTCAGCAGCGGCAGGCTACTGTTTGCCGCGGATGCCCGCTCAAGATAATTGATTGCGTCATCGATCTGCCCCGAATCTGCCGCCTCGTTCGCCAGGGTGGCGTAATGCTGGGCCAGCGTATCGAGTTCGCTACGGGCCACGGGATGACCGGGTGCCAATCGCAACACCTCCTGATAAGCCTGTATGGCGGCGGTTACCGACGGCGCATCGGAAAGTCCATGACTGCGCATCAGAGCCTGCGTACTGGTGAGCAAGCTGTCGGCGTGCCGAAGATTGGTCGTTTCGACGGCCAAATCCGCAAGCTCGGGATCATCGGGAAAAGCCTGAGAGGATTCCGCCAGCTTAGTCTCCGCAAGCGAAAAATTACCCTGAGCCAGGGCCTCGTTGATGTCGTGCTTCCACTGGTTGGCAAGACCCGCCAGCGCCTCTGTGGCCCCCGGATGATAAGGCTCGAGGCTGAGCACGCGACGATGCGCGGAAACAATTGTAGCGAGGCTTTGATTTGGGTCCTGGCGCAGAGAACGCGCGTTATTCCAGGCTTCCCGGACCACCGGGTCTTTGAGGATACCGGCAACTGACAACAGGCGGGTTACCCATTGAGGCTGCTGAACCGATATCAGCGAGGCTCCGGCGACCGCGATGACCAGCAGGGCGAAGATGACCGCCTGTCGGGTTCGCTGCCGCCGGAGGCGACGCCGGCCGCCTCGTTTCGCGCGTATCGGGTCGCGCATGGCGGTAAAGGCGCTGCTGCCAACGGCACGAATCTCCCGGGTCGAAACTGCCTGGGTTCTGATTGTGGCGTTGGGAAGAGGCGCATCGGTCTTTATCTTTTCCAGCGCGGAAGACAGCTCCGCAGCAGTCTGATATCGCTGTTCGGGTCTTTTCGCCAGGCAACGGTCTATCACGGTCTGAAACGCAGACAGGTAGCTGGGTAGCCGGGGAATCGGTTCTTGAAGGTGTTTGACGCCAATGGTAACCGCGGAATCTGCTCTGTACGGGACATCGCCGGTAAGCATGCGGTAGAAAACCACTCCGAGGCTGTAGAGGTCGGAACGACCGTCCAGCTTTTTTCCGGAAGCCTGTTCCGGACTCATATATTGAGGCGTACCAACCACGGTTCCCACTCGGGTAATCGTCGGGTTATCGTCAACCACCCGCGCAATTCCAAAATCGGAAAGCACGGCGCTGCCGTCTTCGCGGAAGAGAATGTTTTCCGGTTTGATGTCGCGGTGGATGAATCCAAGGTTGTGGGCATAGTCCAACGCCCGACCAACATCTGTTACCACCCGGATAAGTTCCTGAACATGGATCCCAGTCTCGAGCCGACGGATCAGGTCTCCGCCCTTGATGTATTCCATGACCAGGTACAGCGCATCACCTTCGACGCCTACGTCATAGACCTGCACTATGTTGGGATGGCTGAGTTGGGCATTGATTCGGCTCTCCTGCAGGAACCGGTTGCGGAACCCCGGATCTCTGGCGATATCGCTGGTGACTACCTTGAGCGCAACCAGCCGACCGAATTTGCGTTGCACGGCCAGATAAACCTGGGCCATGCCACCTCGCCCCAACTCTCTCTGAATTTCGAAGCCCTTTAACTCGATCACGAGTCGCCCAGCTTGAGGGAAACTATTTCCCCTTCAACCAGCGTCCCCAGAACGAACCGCCCCCCCGGGACAATGCGCTCCCCATCGAGGCTGGCAGCAAGCCCGGTACCATGAGCCAGGCCGTTGACGCAAACGTCGCTCTCAAACATCCAGGGTTGATCGTCGATGCGCAAAGAACAGTTTGGCACCGCCGCCAGAGGCTGGCTCAGGATGAGCTCACCGTCTCGCCAATGCTGAAGTTCCATCTGGCCATCCGGTAGCTGCTTCACGCCATAGCCGTGCATGCGGTTGGCCGCAAACTGCCCCCGGAAAAGCGTACCGTCCCGCCAGTAGAACAGACCCAACCCCTGCCGATCATCCAGCGCGAACTGCCCGACGTAGCGGTTGCCATTCGGCCATTGCAGCACCCCCACCCCGGTTTTGACGCCCTGCACGAACGTGCCTTCAAATGTGCGGCCATCGGGCCAGGTGAAAACCCCTTCGCCCTGCAGATTGCCGTCTTCAAACCCACCCACATAACGTTCACCCGTCCGCCAGACGAATTCACCCCTTCCAGTTCGGCGTCCGCGGACGAAGTCCCCGGCATAGCTGTCTTTGTTATTCCAGTAGAAGGTGCCCTGGCCGTGCATCTCGTTGTCCAGGAATTCACCTTCGTAGGTGTCCCCGTTCGGCCAACGAAGGACGCCCTGGCCTTCGCGCCGGTCGGCCATGAAGCTGCCGGTATAGGTTCTTCCGTCCGGCCATGTGTAGACGCCGTCTCCGTGCATCCGGTTGTTCAGAAACGCGCCGGTGTAACGATGCCCATCGGCCCAGATATAGGTGCCCTGCCCCGTGCGCGCCCCACCTTCAATCTCGCCGTCATAGACGTCGCCGTTAGGCAACGCGATTCGCCGAGCTTCCGCAGTTGTCGACATCAACAGCAGGCTCGCCACCAGGCCTGCCAGCAGCGCACGAAAGACACGCGACAAACGCGCCTGCAGATCCATTTGGCCAGCTCGCTGCAACTTAAGTAGACTCCGCAACATCTTCCCTTACCCTAATGTAATTGAATCACTTTTTCTTCATCAGTTTCTGTCTTGGCATCGGTGCGGCGAGCGGTTTCCTGGGCGGCCTGCTGGGCATTGGTGGCGGCGTTGTCATCGTTCCCGCGCTGATTATTCTGCTCGATGTGATGGCCTTTCTGCCAGCGGAGGAGGTAACCGCCGTTGCGGTTGCTACCTCACTGTCCTGCGTGCTGTTTACCTCACTTTCGGCGGCCGTGACACAGATGCGCGCCGGGATGGTGGACTGGGTCATCGTTCAGCGCTGGGCACCCTTTCTGATTGTTGGCAGCTATCTTGCTGGCTGGATAGCCACTGCCCTGCCCTTGGTCGCCTTCCGCGGCTTCATTGGTCTGTTTCTGCTGTTCGTGGCCTTTGTCATGCTCACGAGCTGGAAGCCTGGGCCGCATCACCGGGGCCCGGGACGCCTATCCAGCGCGCTGCTGGGTGTCGGCGGTGGGGTGGTTTCCGGAATCGCGGGTATTGGCGGTGGCAACGTGGTCGTACCGACCCTGATCTACTTTAATACGCCTGTGCATCGGGCTACCGCCACCTCCAGCACCCTGGGCGTTCCTATAGCCCTTGCTGGCTGTCTGGGCTACGTCTCTGTGGGTTATGGCAAAGACCTGGGAAGTGGAATGATTGGTTATATCTACCTGCCCGGATTCCTGACAATCATGGCTGCGGCCGTTGCCCTGGCGCCCTTTGGCGTTTGGGTGGCTCACCGCGTCAAGGCTCAGCCGCTGAGGCGGATATTCGGAATTTTGCTGGTGCTGGTCTCGACACGGATGCTGTACACGGCGACGTCCGTCAGTCCGTGATTCGCCGTCCTCCGGCCCGAATACGAAGCTCCTGCGGGACATCGCGAACAGGCAACCCTACGTCTGATTCGCGACGTATGTCAGTACGGCGATCGCGGTAATGCCTGTACACGCATTGGCAACCCCGTAGGTTGGTGCAGCCTTCCAGCGGCAGCCTCGGGGCTTCGTCAGACAAGTAGCGATGACCAGCAATTGCTTGGGCTGCTTCGCAGGCATCATCACCTGGGACTACTTCGATACCATGGAACAGCTGGGTAACAGACCTCAGATAAGGTCTGCTTCTATTCACTGTCTTTTTGACTGACTTCTTAAACATTTCGCCGGGTTATCACGATTAAACGGTCCTCACATACAACCAGTTTACATTTGCCAGACCGTAAAGCAACCGGCCTAAGCTCTATTGGGCAGAAAAAACCCGGTCTGCTTCGCCGGAGGCCGAATTCAGCTAAAGGTGACGAAGCTGAATCGCGTCGGAATTCCTTTCGGCCAGCACGTCGGATATCACCACTACCTTGTCGTTGGTAGAGAAATTCTCCCGTTCGCGCAGGATGTTGATCGCCCGTTGCAGGGTCTTTTCAGGGTCCTGGCTGAACTCGATACGGTGGCTGTAGACCGCGCGGTTCAGGGACAGCCTGCGGCGGGTTTGGCTGTGATTCGTAAAAGCGTAAACCGGCACGGTCTGAGGACGAGCGTTGGTTACCAGATCCGCGGTTATCCCGCGCCGGGTGATAACGACGATTCCAGCCGCCTCGATATCCTCCGCCAGCGCCACGGCGTTTATGGCGATATGCTGCTTGTCCGTATCGGCGATCAATTCCTTCTCATAGCCCAGTCCCGGCCAGCGCTCTGCTTTTTCGGCGATCTCGTGCAGCTGCGCGACGCAGCGGATCGGATGCTTTCCAATGCTGGTTTCACCGGAGAGCATGATACCGTCCACGCCTTCATAAATAGCATTGGCGACGTCAGTGACTTCGGCTCTGGTGGGTATGGGATTCTCAATCATGGACTCCAGCATGTGCGTCGCAACGATGGAGCGCTTGCCCCGCTTCATCGCGGAATGCACGATCCGCCGCTGGACGTTAGGCAGGTTGGCGATGTCCGTTTCGATGCCGAGGTCTCCCCGCGCTACCATGACGCCGTCGGCAGCGCTGACGATGTCATGAATGTTGCTGACCCCCTCCTGGTCTTCAATCTTCGCGATGATTTTGACGTTGTTCGCCTTGGAACCCAAAAGCTCCCGGAGCTCGTGAACGTCATCTTCCGAACGCACGAAAGACAGCGCAATGAAATCCACGTCATGTTCGAGACCGAATTCGATATCGACGCGGTCTTTGGCGGTAATGGCTGGCAGGTTGACCCGTATTCCAGGCAGGTTCACGTGTTTCTTGCTGCCCAGCATGCCGCCGTCTATCACCTTGCAAACCAGCTGGTTGCCAATCTTTTCAAGCACTTCAAAATTGATCAGGCCATTGTCGACCGTCAGGCGGTTGCCAACCTGAAGCACGTCAACCAGCTCACGATAGTTCACATGGATGGAGGTCGTTTCCACGTTTTCGTCACGCACGCTGATTGTAACCACCTGGCCAGTCTCCAGGTTCATGGGCTCGTTGATCTCACCTGTGCGGATCTCGGGGCCCTGAGTGTCCAGCAGGATCGGAACCGGATAGCGAATCTTGCGATTGAGCGTCTTGATCCAGTTGATGGTTCTGGCGGAATCATCGTGATTGGCATGGGACATGTTCAGCCGTACCACGTTCATGCCGGCGTGGTAAAGGGATTCGAGCATGTCATAGCTGTTGGTGGCCGGGCCGACAGTGCAGATGATTTTGGTGCGCCGAACGCTCATGTGGGGTTCCGTGTCATGTTGCGGCAAAGTCTAGGGAAACTCGGCTTGAATGTCCCGACAACTCGCTGCGGATCTGACAGCAAACGCGGTCTCCGGTTCCCAGAAAGCCTTCAGCCGGGCGTGAACATCCCGAGCTCTGATGACCTCAGGACGCCAGTGCTCCGGAAAGAACCTGCCATATTCCGGCTGGGTGAAACGATCATCAACCAGGCAGAGCACGCCGCGATCTTCCGGGCTCCGCAACAGCCGTCCGGCCATCTGCAGCACCTTGACCATAGCCGGCTGGTGGAAGGCCACCGCGGCGCCGTCCAGACCTCGGGCGTCGAAATGCGCTTGCAGAGCCGTGCGGGTCAGCGATGGTGGTGGCAACCCTACGCCAACGCAGACGATCCCCGACAGCCGGGCACCGGCGAAATCCACCGATTCTCCGAATACGCCGCCCAGCACCACAAGACCGAGCAGAGGCATCTGGTCCTGCTGAAACTCATCTAGAAAGCGCCCCCGTTCCTCCTCCGTCATGGCCGGAGCCTGAACGTGCACCCGTACGCGGGTGTGAGCAGCCTTGAAGGCGATTGCAAAGGTGTCGAGATAATCAAACGACGGGAAGGCTACCAGGTGATGCCCCGCAGCGCTCTGCATGATGGAGGCCACCAGTTCCACCAGCTGCGGCAGGCTGCGCTGCCTGGACCGAAAGTAGGTTGGCACGTCGGGTACCACCAGCACGCCGAGCTGGTCCGGCGAAAACGGGTTACCTGCCCTATCCGCTGCGCCGTCTTCAATACCATGGAGTTTCTGATATAGCTGGAGCGGCGACACGGTTCCTGAAAACCGTACATGTCCGCCGAATTCGGCCAGTCGTGCTTGTACCCAGGGACCGGCATCAAGGCAGGTCATGCCAACGGCGATCTCTGTGTCTCCCTTTTCGTCTTTCAGCGTCAAGGTGTACATGAAGCGTGCCGGACTGTACCAGGACTCCGACCGCAGCCAGCGGCTGCACGTGAACAGCAGTTCCTGACAGGCAGGCCAGTTCCGCAGATCCAGCTCCCCGGTAGCAAACTCATCGACGAACTTTTGCAACGCCCTCAGTAGCGGATCCGGCTGCGCGATGATCAGCTCAGCGTCTCCCGAAGCTTCCCGTCTCAGCTTCAGCAGCTGTCTGTCAATGCCTCGCAAGCGCCGGACAACCGCGTCCGGCGGCGCTTCCGCCAGCGCCTGTTTCACTGCGTTGCGCCGCAGGGAGAGTGACAGCATGTCTCGAACCCTGGGAGAAAGCTGATGGCTCTCGTCCACTAGCACGGCGGTAGCTGGGTCGTCAGCAAGGCGCTGCAGACGAACTACGGGATCGAACAGATAGTTGTAATCGCCGATGATCACATCGCTCCATGGGGCAGCATCCAGGGAAAGCTCGAACGGGCACACCTCGTGCTGGCGAGCTACAGCGGAAATGGTCGCCGGGTCGCCGATGCGACGATCAAGCAGTACTGACAGAGCGCCCCGAACCTTATCCCAATAGCCTCTGGCATAAGGACAGGCGTCCGGTTCGCAGGCCGCGCCAGGCACAAAGCAGGCTTTGTCCCGAGCGGTAATGGATACGTGACGCAGAAACGTGCGCTCCGGATCCATGCGGCTCAGGGCATCCCGGGCTGCCAGCGCGCCGGGTCCGCGGCTGGTGACATAAATCACCCTTCGGTATTCCGCTGACTCAAGTACGCGCACGGCGGGAAACAGGACAGCCGCCGTCTTGCCGCTGCCTGTCGGCGCTTCCAGCAGCAGGTGCTGACGATCACGGAGCGCCCGGTACGCACGCCGTGCCATGGCCCGCTGGTAGGGGCGATAGCTGGCAAAGGGAAACGACATGGACGACAGCCTTAGGTCTCTCGCTGTCACGTGTGCTGCCTGTCGAGCCAGCCACTGGCTGTAGATCTCCAGTGTCTGGCCGAGAAATTCCGCCAATGAGGTTGCGTTTTCCAGGCGCTCAAAAACCTCGACTGCAAGGGTATCCGGGTGGCAGTAAAGCAGGCGAAGGCGGACTTCTCCGGCAAATGCCCGCTCTCTTGCGAGCAGCGCGCCGTAAAGCATGGCCTGCGCCCAGTGTGAAGATTCGTGATGTCGATGCGCCAGCGCCGGGCTGGCTCGGGTTGTCTTGAACTCCTCGATCAACCAGGGTTCGCCGCTGATATCACACCCGTCCAGGCGACCGATCACCCGCAGTGGGCTGATGGCAGGCTCGACGTCCAGCGCAACCGTCCTTTCCCGCTCGTATGATGCGGGTTGATTCCTCTGGAGGTGTCGCTGCACGGCGATACCTTCCTCCGCTCGCGCTCGGCCATCCAGACGGGCGTGCAGATCACCACGCCGATGCACGAAGTCGGCCAGGGCACGAACGCTGATCTGTGCTGTGCGTGCAGTCATCGGAGGAAACTAAGAACGCGATTCGGCAACCCCAGCTCATCCAGTTCCCGCAGCCAGACCCGCTGCGCTGGCTGCAGTTTGTCGCCAGGTCCTTTGACCTCAACAAACTCGTAGGCACCAGGGCCATAGACCATCAGCAGATCCGGAAAGCCGGTACGCAGCCGATACAGGTTGTCTATGGTCCGGGCTGCCAGACGCAGCAGCGCCGCCGCCGGAACCTGTTGCGCCAGGGTTGCCACGAGTTGCGGGCTGAACGCCTGCCAGTTCACCAGCAGGTTTACCGTGCCGGTCTTGGCTGCCCATACCTGCCTTAATCGCCGGGCAACAGCCTCGGGGCTGGACAGCATTTCAGTCCGAGCCTGCAGCAGCTTCTGACGGGCGGGTGCAAAATCCGGCCAGAACAGATCCCGGGGACCAAGCTGGAATCGATGAGTGAAGGCTCCCTTTATCGGCGCATAGATTTCGTCCCAGTAGAGGAGGCCGGCGAGGCCCAGCGGGAAACGATTCTCCAGATGCCACCCGGTGCCAACGTTGGATGCCAGGAGACGCCGCGCGTGATTTTCGATGCCCGCAGGAGCGGCACCGCCCAGCTGGCACAGAGTCGTCAGCGGTGCATTGCGATCTTGCTTCTGACCGAGCCGTTTCTGGCCGAACCGCTTCCGATCATGACGGCGAGCGAGATCCTCCTCTTCAGCACCCCACGGCGCAGCCGCAATGTGACTGACCAACTGATTTGCGCCGCAGTCATCTCCCAGGCGTTTGAGGATTCGTACCCGACGCACCCGCGCGGGATGAGCCGTGGCCCGACCATAGCATTGCAGCGCTTCATCAAGCTCGCCGCGCCGTTCATGCCAGCGAGCGAGGCGCAGCAGAATCTTGTTCCGCTGGCGCTGTTCGGCGCGGGTTCCCGGCTCCGGCCAGAGCCCGAGCAAAAGTTGCGAAGCTAACCCCGGGACTGTGTCTACCCGACGGCTGAGCAGAGACAGGCTGCGCAGGCGCAAATATCCATCCAGGTGGGCTCGAACGTCAAAAGGTCGGGTGCTGGTACCAATTTCGTAGGGCTCGTAGCGGAGAATACCGAGATCCTGCACGACGAAGGCGCTCAGATCCTGCTGTTCGTCGCCAAAGTACAGCAGCCGGCAGACGTTGAAAGACCCGAAAGCATTGACGCAAACCCAGTGAATCCGGTCTTGCAGGCGACGCCGGATACCGGAATCCGTATATCGAACCACGCAGCGGTTGATGAATTCCGCCTTGGTCCGCTCACGAACGCTGGGGTACAGACTATTCAGTTCGGGACGCGTCAACAGGTTCAGGAGGGCGTCCGCCGGTGCGACCGGATCGACGGCCACCAGACCAGCACGCTTCAGCTCCTCAAGCGCATGCCCATTATCGCCGACCTCCGGGTAGTCAAGGGAATCCACGCGTATCCAGGGCCCACGGCGAGACAGTAACCTGGCGAAAAGCCGCTGCGCTGGAATTGACGCGGCGAGGCAGGCAGAAACAAACCTTCGATCATTGGCGTCCAGCAGATCATGGTAGCGGTCGCTGACCTCTGTCAGCAGGAGGCGCAGATTGGCTGCATAGTAATCTGCCGGCGGCGGTTGCTGACTGACGAGATGAGGCACGGCACACTTGCAGACTGAGCAGAAATGCGATTATAAGAAATCATGTATACATGTACAGTATCCGGAGAATCCGTTGCACCCGCTGACCGAAAGCAGGTGCGTGGTGTAAATCGGGAGGCCGAGGAACACTCATGACCGCATATCCCTACTGCATCTGCACCAGTGTCAGCGACAAAGCGCTGAAGGCGTTGCTAGAAGTCGGTGGTAAAGGCAGCTTCCGCGATGATCACCCCTGGCTGGTGGCTCAGGACCTGCATCGGCACGCCGAAAGTCTAGGCCAGCAACTGCCGGTGCTTTTCGCGGTGGGCATGCCTGCCACGCTGTCTCATTGGGGATACATAGAAACCCTGGCGGTGGTAGAGCTGCATCGGGCAACCTGGGAAACCGCGTGCGGATTTGCCGCCCTGCACCCGGTCAATCCCATCTGGACGAGCCTGGACAGTGTTTTTCTGAAACCGGGGGAAGAGCAGTTGAAGCGCGAGCGCCTCGAAGGTATCCGCCAGCACCGCTATCCGCTGACCAACGCCGAACTGCATCCTTATGCGATTTGTGAAACCCCCCCGTTCATCCTGAACGAGTCCTGATCACCGACCCCGGCGGCGCAAGGCCGCCGCGGACGACGGCTAGTCCGCTTGACCAGCCGCTTTAGGTTCCCCGTGAATACGCAGCCACACCTCCTTTCGGTGCACGGCTGATTTTTTGGGTGCATCGATCCCTAGATGCACTTGGCTACCGCGAATCTTCAGGACCTTCAGCTCGATCTCGTTGTCGATCATGATCGACTCGCCAGCGCGCCGGGTTAAAACCAGCATTAGATTTCCTCGCAATCCTTTTCTGCCGAGCTAATGTAATCTCCGGAGCTGAAGCTTTCTGTGAAGTCGATGCCGATTCTGCTCGTTGCCTTGACGGAGGCGTTGGCCAAGCGAGACGCCGTTGGCATCTGAAGGCGGGAACTGAATCTCCTTTTGCTCCTAGTCAATCCGCAGATGGGCAAAGCCGTGCGGATATCGGCGGTCCGACTATCGATCGTCTTGGGCGGCAGCTTCTTCTACAAGGGTTCGCGGCATCGGCTTTTTCACGGGCGCGCCCAACTCGCGGAATTGCTCCACCTGACGGATAAGATTGCCCTTGCCGGCCGATAACTTGGCAAACGCCGCGTTGTAGCTCTTCTCCGCCGTCTGCAGCTGCCGGCCGAGACTCTCCATGTCGTCCACGAACCCTCGGAGCTTGTCGTATAGCGCGCCGGCGCGACGCGCAATCTCCTGAGCATTGCGATTCTGCTTTTCGTAACGCCAGACGTTGTGGATGATGCGCAGGGTCATCATCAGGGTGGTAGGACTGACGATAACGATACGTCTATCAAAGGCTTCAGTAAACAGCTTCGAATCCTGCTCCATGGCCATGGAGAATGCCGATTCAATCGGCACGAACAACAGTACGAAATCAAGCGAGCGAAGCTCGTCAAGCTGGTCGTAATCCTGTTCTGCGAGCCGCTTCACGTGAGCCCTGACGCTGGCAACGTGCTGTCGCATGGCCCCAACCCTGACATTTTCTTGCTCTGCCGCCAGCGCCTGCTCGTACGCCAGCAACGACAGCTTTGCATCCACCACCACGTCCTTCTCGTCTGGCAGGCGTATGAGCACGTCCGGGCGCTTGAGGCTGCCTTCCCCATCGCGGCGGGACTGCTGGAGAAAGTATTCGTGGTCCAGCCGCAATCCGGATGCTTCGAGCACCCTCTCCAGGACGAGCTCGCCCCAGTTGCCCTGGGCTTTGACGTCACCTTTCAAAGCCCTGGTCAGGTTTTCCGCCTCCCGATTGATTCGGTCGCTGGCCTTCTGCAGGTTGCGAACCTCGGTAAGCAGCGATGCGCGATCTCTGGTCTCGGTTGTGTAAACCGTTTCCACGCGCGTGCGAAAGTCGCTCAACTGGTCTTTGAACGGGGTAAGCACGGTCGCCAGCCGCGCCTGATGTTGCTCGCCCTGGCGCTCGAAAATCCGGTTGGCCAACAGTTCGAACTCACGCTGGAGCAACTCACTGTTCTTCAGAAACATTGCCTCTTTTTCGGCGAAGGCCTTATGCGTTTCTTCCAAGCGGACGCTGAGTGCTGCTTCCGCGGCCTGGTGCTCGCCAAGCGTTGCCGCACCTGCGGCTAGAGCATCCTGCTGCTGAGCCAGCTGCTGCGTCAGCTGCTGAACCCGGCCCTCCAGGCGGTTCAGGGCGTCAACTTTCTCGCCATGACGCCGTTCGGCGTCGACGAGCCGCTGTTCGAGAAGCTGTCGCTCCAGCTGGTGCTGCTCGCCAGCTGCGGCAGCCGTCAACGCTCTTGCTTCTGTAACCGCCTTTGCAACCAGCACTTTGTGACGCCAGGCCCAGGTCAGGCTCGCGAGCAGCAGTCCGACGCCGAAGGCGACGATCAGTGGCCAGTCGATGAAGGCAATCAGTTCCCTTATCTGGCCTTCGCTCATCAGCCCTCGTCTGCTGCCTTGACGCGCGCCGCCCGATAGTCGGGTGTTCGCTTGTCGAGAAACGCGGCAACGGCCTCTTTGTGTTCTGGCGTCCCATAGGCTTCGTGAAGCAGCGCCATCTCGCGCTTCTGAACGGCTGCCAGATCGGTTTCACAGGCGTTTTCGTTAAGCAGTTGCTTGATCCAGCGCAGCTGCGGCGAAGGATTGGCGGCGATGATTCCCGCCAGCTTAAGCGCCTCTTCCATGAGCCCTTCGTGCGGAATCAGGTGGTCTACCAGACCCATCTCATGCGCTTCACGTGCGGCGTACATCTTTCCGGTCAGGCACATTTCGCTGGCCCGCCCGAAGCCCATTCGCTGTGCCAGAAAATGCGAGCTGGCGAGCTCCGGCACCAGGCCCATCTTGATGAATCCCATGGCAAACTTGGCTTCCTCCGATGCCATGATCACATCGCAGGGCAATATCATAGTTGCGCCTACACCGACACTCGCACCGTTCACCGCGGCTATGATGGGTTTCGATTGTCGAAGCAGGCCCACCCAATCGGTCGGGTCCCGCCGGGTCCGCTCCGGGCCAGCACCGTCCAGACGCGCCTGGAAAGTATCGCCGATGTCCGCGCCAGCGCAGAATCCACGGCCGGCACCGGTAATGACCATCGCACCCACTTCGTCATCATCGTTGCAGCTTTCGATGGCTTGCGTCAGCTCGGCACTCATCTGGTATGTCCAGGCGTTCAGCCGGCTCGGACGATTCAGTGTCAGGACACCGACGCCGTCCCTGATGTCGAATAAGATCTGCTCGAATTTCACGTCACCTCCCACTTTCTAATAGCAACAAACGCTTATGTTAGTATGCGGCAAATCGCCACGGATGCCACACTCGCCAGGATGACCGCGCCAGCATGATCGAGCAGGCCGACCCAAGGATTCTCATCCTCGACGACGATGCGGGACATGCCGCCAGCGTCAGCGTTCTGCTCAAAGCGAACGGCTACGATGCGGACACTCTGTCGAGCCCGGCCGCAGCTTTTCAGCAGCTCCGAACGGGCCGCTACCGACTGCTCATCCTCGATCTGAACATGCCAGGAATCAGCGGGCTCGACGTCCTCGAATTTCTGGCAAACCAGAAAATGGACGTCAAGACCATCGTCGTTTCGGGAGAATCCTCGGTAAGCACGGTCACGCCCATACTGCGTCTTGGTGCCTATGACTTTGTGCCCAAACCCTACAATCCTCAGCAACTGCTCACCAGCGTCGCCAACGCCGCCGCCCGCTGCAAGCTGGAAGACGAGAACCGGGCGATGGCGGCTCAAGCGGAGGCAGACCACAAGCTGCACTCGTTTCTGGTGGACGCTTCCCCCGACCTGATCTACATGCTGGACCAACATGGACGCTTCAGCTTCGCCAATCATCGGTTATGGGACTTCTTTTCCCGCTCCCCTGAAGATATGAGCGGACGGCCCTGGCATGAGTTGCTGGGTGACAAACTGAGTCGAGAGTTGCGCTATCGATTCAACGAGCGTCGTACCGGCGAGCGGGCCACGCGCAACCATGAGTTCGATTATCAACGGTCCGGCGAACAGCCTCGAATCCTCGAAGTTTCCGCAACCGGTCTGTATGAAAATTTCAAAGGGGACAGCTCCGGCCGCTTTACCGGCACCTACGGAGTGCTGCGAGACGTGACCGAGTCCAGGCGCATCGCCCGGGAGTTGGAACAGAACCGCCGGAAATTTCAGGGGCTGTTCATGAACAGCCCGGACGCCGTCTATATCGCTCGCATGCGAGATGGCCGACTGATGGAAGCCAATGCCCGCTTGCGAGACATGCAGCAGCAACTGGAAGCGGCGGAAGCTGAAACGGACGCTTTCGTCTTTGCAAATGCGGAGGAAAGATCCGAATTCATCGCAGGTCTGCAGGGCTCCCCGGATCAGTTCACGATGACGGTGCTCAAAGAAGCGCCCGACGGCCCGCGATATTTCGAACTCAACGCCCGGGCGTTGAGCCTGGATGAAGAGCCGTGCGTACTCGCGACCCTGCGAGACCGGACCGACGAACGGCGTGCGGAGCGAGACCGTCTGAACCTGCAGAACCAACTGCAGCAGGCCAGCAAGATGGAAGCAATCGGCCAGCTTGCGGGTGGTATCGCCCATGATTTCAACAACATTCTTGCCAGCATCATCGGCTACACAGAGCTGGTTCAAAGCTCGCGGAAGCGCATCTCAGAGGAAATGGTAGACAGCTATCTCGGAGAAGTCGTCACGGCCGGACACCGAGCCCGAGATCTAATCTCTCAGATGCTGACATTCACCCGAGCCAATCGCGGCGACCCTCAGCCTGTGGATCTGAGTGAGGCCATCAGCGATGTATCACGCATGCTGCGGGCCGCAATTCCCAGCAACATCGATGTCCAGACCGAATTTGCCGAAGGTCTGCCCATGGTTTACGCCGACCCAGTGCAGCTGCAACAGATCATCATCAATCTGCTGGTCAATGCCCGGGATGCGATTGAGGGTGAGGGCCTGATTCTGGTTCATGCACACCAGAACGAACAGAAAGATCCGTGCGCAGCTTGCGGCAAATACCTCACCGAGCCGCATATCGTGCTGGCAGTGAGCGACACGGGACACGGTATATCGGAAGCGGTACGCGGCAGAATCTTCGAGATGTACTTCACCACACGCGAGCCGGGGAAAGGCACGGGCATCGGCCTGTGGCTGATAAACAACCTGATCCACGAATACAACGGACACGTTACGGTCAACTCGGCGCCGGGGAAAGGCACCACCTTCGAAGTTCATCTGCCGTTGGTTCGGTCCGCCGCCACGACTGGATCGGCGGCGCCGGCTGCTGACGAGGCCGCTAGCGGTCGGGTGGTCATAGTGGACGACGAAGTTTCCGTGGGCAATTACATGGGCGAAGTACTCCGCGACAACGGGTTCGATGTGATCGTGTTCAATGAGAGCCCAGCCGCGCTGCGTTACCTTGAAGAACGGGGGGACCAGATTGCCGCGCTGCTGACCGATCAGGCAATGCCCACGCTAACGGGTGCCGAGCTGACGGAACGGGCCCGGCAGCTGCTGCCGGAGCTTCCCATCGCCTTGATAACTGGTTACACCCGGGACGAGGATCTGCAGAAACTGCGGGCGCTGGGAATCAACCAGGTCCTGAAGAAGCCGTTTCGTATCGACGAACTGGTCGACGCCGTACGGAAGCTGTTAACTGCGGGACCAGGGGTGGCTGCCAGCTCCCACCGCGAGCTGACGGACTGACACCCCCAAGAAATCAGGCCCAAGAGAGGAGACCCGTGCCGCGTCGTCGGTAGTATCCCGACCGAAGCCGGCAGCGTGCGCTCAGTAGCCGGTTTTTTCCGGCTGCTTCTCAACGCCGCCGCGTGCGGCCGCCAGATCTCTAGCAGCCGCGCGCGCCATGAATCCCGCATCGCTGCCCAGGGTGACGATATTGAAACCCTGAGAAAGATAACGCTGGGTGTACGCTAAGCTGGACGTGTGAATGCCTACCGCGACCCCTGCACTGCGGCAGGCATCCACGATCTGCTGCACCACGGCCGCGTGCTTCGGGTCATCCGTGTCGCCTGCGGGTGGCAAACCCAATGCCAGGCCCAGGTCCGACGGCCCGATGTAAACCCCGTCCAGCCCCGGCGTGGTGACGATGTCCTGCAGGTTGTCGATACCTTCGCGGGTTTCGATCATGGCAATACAGGCGATCTGTCCGTTGGCCTCGGCAGCGTACCCGCGTCCACCGTACAAGGCAGCCCGGATAGGCCCGAAAGAGCGATTGCCTTCCGGCGGATAGCGGCAGGCGGCTACGGCGCTGGCAGCCTCGGCCCGGCTATTCACCATTGGCACGATGACGCCGTAAGCGCCGGCATCGAGGGCTTTCATGATCTCGTAGGGTTCGTTCCAGGGTACCCGCACCAGCGGCGTGGCACTGCTGCGAGAGATAGCCGGTAGCATGTAGGTCAGATCCTGATAGTCCACCAGGCCGTGCTGGAGGTCGACGCAGACCCAGTCGAACCCCAGTTGCGCCAGCGATTCCGCCGTATAGGCGTTTCCGAGCGAAAGCCAACAGCCAACGGTTTGCCCGCCCTCACGCCAGATCCGCAGCGCGCTGTTTTCCCGCATGCCCCAGTCTCCCTAACCGGTTGATGAAACTGGATGGTAGCCCCGTGCTGACAGTTAGGAAACCGCATGCGAGAATCCTTCTTGGAAGCAAACCGGGGGACGGATTGGCTGAGCAGATTCCAGCGGCGGATATCCTTGCGCTGACCAGGCGTATTACTGGACCCGGCATGCCCTACGAGCTGGTAGAGACTTCCATCGACGGCGTTCGCTTTCGCGTGTTCAAGAATGCCCCGAGCAACCTGCGTGAGCTTTATGCCTGCGGCCTGCAACATGCCGATCGCGACTGCTACGTGTTTCAGGAAGAACGTTACAGCTACCGGCAGGCATGGGAACATGCGGGACGGGTAGCCAATGCGCTGCGCCGCGAAGGCGTCCAATCCGGCGACCGGGTCGGAATCGCCCTGCGTAACTACCCCGAGTGGATTTTTGCCTTCATGGGCATCACCAGCATTGGCGCCGTGGCCGTGGCGATGAACGCCTGGTGGTCTGCAGAGGAGCTGCGCTACGGTATCGAGGACAGCGGTCTGAACCGGTTGTTTGTCGACCGTGAGCGGCTGGAACGGGTATCCCCTTTCGCTCGAGAACTGTCTCTCGAGCTGGTTACCGTACGCTGTGACAGCGATGACTGGCCTCACTGGGATGCCTTCCTGGACGCAACCGATCCGGTAATGCCGGATCTGCCGGTGAGCGCAGATGCTAACGCGCTGATCCTCTATACCTCAGGCTCGACTTCGCACCCCAAAGGGGTGCTGTCGTCGCATCGGGCCATTATCCACGCTCTGCTGGGCTGGGAATGTGCGGCGGCCATAGCCGCAGAACTGTTTCCCGCTCCGGCAGCCGCCGACGTCGTACCGGCCATGCTGCTCTCTGTGCCTCTTTTCCACGTGGCCGGGCTGAACGTGCAGCTGCTGAGCTCCTTCCGCCAGGGACGCAAGCTGGTGGGCATGTACAAATGGAACCCGGACGCAGCGCTACGCCTGATCGAGCAGGAAAGGATCACCGCATTCAATGGCGTGCCAACCATGTCCTGGGAACTCATTCAGTCGCCGAACTTCAACAACACGGACACCTCGTCGTTGATTTCCATGGGTGGTGGCGGGTCCGCGATGGCGCCGGAGCATGCCCGGCAGATCGACGCGAAAATGCCCGCGGGTGCCGCTGGCACCGGCTACGGAATGACCGAAACCAACGGCCTGGGCACAACAATTTCCGGAGCAGCGCTGCTGGAACGACCGCGCAGCTGCGGCCGGCCTACGCCGCCTCTGGTGCAGGTAAAAATCGTCGACGAGGCAGGTATCGAACTGCCTCGCGGAGAGACCGGCGAGATATGGATCCGCGGTCCCATGAACTTTCGCGGCTACTGGAACAAGTCGGAAGCGACCGCATCCACTCTTTCCGACGGTTGGGTACACACTGGCGACTTAGGCCACATGGACCTCGAGGACTATGTGTTCATTACAGACCGAGCGAAGGACATGGTCATCCGCGGCGGCGAGAATATCGGCTGTCAGGAAGTCGAGGCGGCCATTTACGAACATCCGGCGGTATCCGAATGTGCGGTATTCGGCCTGCCGGACGAGCATTGGGGAGAAACCCTCGCAGCCGTCGTGATGCGCAAACCAGGAGCGAGCCTGCAGGCCGAGGAGATCAAGGCCCACGTGGCAAGCCTGCTTGCCCGGTTCAAAGTCCCGGAACGGGTCTGGATTCAGGATGAGCAGCTGCCACGGATCGCTTCCGGCAAGATCTACAAGCGGGGCCTGCGGGAGGCCGCCATTGGCCGGCAGAAATCTCAACCGGGCGCTCAACCCCTGCCACCGTCGGAGGATACATGAGCGAGAAAAAAACCGTGGTCGTCCAGCTTCCGGCGATTGCCCGCCAGGCGGCCATC
>JAHEEG010000130.1 GCA_024640825.1 Gammaproteobacteria bacterium | reverse complement strand
CCCATCCACGCCTATGGCGATGAGGCTCAGCGGGAACGATATCTACCGAAGCTGGCGACTGGTGAGTGGGTGGGCTGCTTCGGTCTTACCGAACCGGATCACGGATCCGACCCGGGCAGCATGGTCACGCGTGCCGAGCCGGTGGACGGCGGCTTTGTTCTGAATGGCGCCAAAATGTGGATCACCAATTCTCCCATAGCCGATCTGGCCGTGGTCTGGGCCAAGCTCGAGGGAGTGATTCGCGGTTTCGTCGTGGAGCGTGGTTCCGAAGGCTTCAGCACGCCTAAAATCGAAGGCAAGATGAGCTTGCGGGCCTCCATAACCGGAGAGATTGTGCTGGACAACGTGTTCGTTCCCGAGGAGCACCTGCTACCCAACGTCAAGGGTCTGGCCGGCCCTTTTGGTTGTTTGAACCGCGCCCGCTACGGGATCGCCTGGGGTTCGATGGGCGCCGCCGAGTTCTGCTGGCATGCGGCCCGAAGTTACACCCTTGAACGCAGCCAGTTTGGCCGTCCGCTGGCTGCAACCCAGCTCATTCAGAAGAAGCTGGCTGACATGCAGACGGAAATTGCCCTCGGCCTTCAAGGCTGCCTGCGTATGGGCCGGCTGCTGGACGAAGGAAATCTACCCGTGGAAGTAATCTCGCTGATGAAGCGTAACAACTGCGGCAAAGCCCTGGACGTGGCCCGTCTTGCTCGGGATATGCACGGCGGAAACGGCATTTCCGATGAGTATCATGTGATCCGCCACGTCATGAACCTGGAAACGGTAAACACCTATGAGGGAACCCACGATATTCATGCGCTGATCCTCGGTCGGGCACAGACCGGCCTGCAGGCGTTTACGGGCTGAACGGTTCAGGTGTCCAGCCTGATATCAACCTCACATCGTTTCGTGGAAGTTTCCTGAAACTCCATGAGAGTAAGCCCCGTACGGATTGTTACTCAGGATTAGCAGCCATAAGGTTCGTCTTCCGGTTTACCAAGCCGGGTTCAGGGAAACGACTGCGACGGGAGATGACATGATCAGACTGCTTATGGTGGATGACCACCGACTGTTTCGCTTTGGCCTGCGCAAGATGCTGCAGGATGCCAAAGGCATTCAGATTGTCGGGGAGGCCGAGGATGGCGAAGGCGCTCTGCGTCTGACTCGGGAACTGCGACCTAATGTGATTCTTATGGACCTGCTAATGCCTGGTATTGGTGGGCTTGAGGCCATACGTCGGATAGCGCTCATGGAGCTGGATGCTCGGGTCATTGCGCTCACTGCCTGCGAACACAGACCGTTTCCGGTGCAGGCTCTGAAGGCAGGGGCTGCCGGGTATCTGACCAAGGGCGTCAATGCGGAGGAGTTGATCACCGCCGTCAAGCGGGTGTTCGTTGGCAAGCGCTACGTCGGTTCCGATGTCGCACAGGCGCTCGCTGTGAGCGCTTTCGAGGAGGGTGACGACGCTCCGTTCGACAATCTTTCCAACCGGGAGATGCAGATCATGATGATGGTGGTCAATTGTCACAGGGTTAACGACATTTCTTCGAGTCTGCATCTTTCCCCCAAGACGGTGAATAGCTATCGCTACCGTATCTTCGAGAAGCTCAACGTGTCGAGTGATGTAGAGCTGGCGTTGCTCGCGGTTCGTCACGGGATGATAGGCAATGTGGCGGGCGACACAGTGTTGCTGAGTGCGATTTAGCGAGGCAACGGTGGGTTTGATGATCCGGTGCGCTGAAGGGTGGCCGCGTGCAGTATGACCAGATGTCCTCCTGCCGTGCCTGTGATCGCCTTTCACGGCATCTGGATGCGCTGCGGAATCAGCTTCCCGACTACCACTGCGCACCGGTTCCTGCCTGGGGTTCGCCGCGATCCCGGCTGCTGATCGTTGGCCTTGCGCCGGGCATGCACGGGGCCAATCGTACGGGCCGGCCGTTTACCGGCGATGCCAGTGGCTACTTTCTCTTTGAAGGGCTGCAAAGGGTGGGTCTGGTGACCCATCCGGATCCGAATAGGTCCCGGCTGCGGGGCGTTCGCATCACCAACGCCGTACGTTGCCTGCCTCCGGCCAATCGTCCAACCATGGCTGAGGTCCGGCAGTGCAGCTGCTATCTTAAGCATGAGCTTGATCAACTCTGGCGGCGGGGCATGCGTCGGCCGCGTTGCGTTCTCGCGCTTGGCCATCTGGCTCATCAGGCAGTAGGCATCGCTCTGCGGCACGACTTGCCTGCTTTTGCGCACGGCGCAGCCCACGAACTGGCTCGGGCCCTGTGGGTGGTGGATCTGTACCATCCCAGCAGACAGAACACCAATACTGGACGTCTTACGGTTGCCATGCGAGACCGGGTGCTAGACGAGGTTGTTGCGTTGCTCGGTTCCTGACCCGTCTTTATAGTTGCACGCCATGATTCGAGCCAATGCAGAGGCCGGTTTCGACGCGGAAACCCTCCTCAAAAGTCTGCCCCGAAAGCCGGGTGTCTACCGCATGCTGGACGCGACGGGGGATGTGCTCTATGTCGGCAAAGCGCGCAACCTGAGGAATCGGGTGGCCAGCTACTTCCGCGCCTCAGGGCTCGCGAGTAAAACATTGGCGCTGGTCACAAAAATCGGCAACGTTCAGATTACGGTTACGAACAGCGAAACCGAGGCGCTGCTGCTGGAGCAGAGCCTCATCAAGCAGGAGAGACCGCCGTATAACGTAGTTCTGCGGGACGACAAATCCTATCCGTACATTTACCTCACGGAGCAGGGCGATTTCCCCAGATTGACTTTCCACCGCGGCGCCCGGCGCAAGCAGGGCCGCTATTTCGGACCTTTTCCATCAGCTGGCGCGGTTAGAGACAGCCTGAACATACTGCAGAAGCTGTTCCGACTGCGCCACTGCGATGACAGCTTTTTCAAGAATCGATCCAGACCCTGCCTGCAGTACCAGATCCAGCGCTGCAGCGGCCCCTGCGTAGGTTTGGTTTCGCCGCAGGACTATCAGGAGGACGTGGAACTGGCGGTGCTGTTCCTGGAGGGGCGCAGCCGCACGGTGCTCGAGATCTTCAAGCAGCATATGGATGACGCGGCTGACGACAGAAACTACGAGCGGGCGGCCAAGTACCGGGATCAGATAAATCACCTGCGCAGGGTGCAGGAACAGCAATACGTTCACGGGTCTGAGGGAGACGTTGACCTGTTCGCTCTGGTGGAAGCCAGCGGCATCAGCTGTGTCCAGGCGCTGTTCGTTCGAGCCGGGCGCGTGCTGGGTCAACGCACCTGGTTTCCACGCAACGAGCTTGGGCTGTCTGCGGATGAACTGCTGAGCGCTTTTCTGTCCCAGTACTATCTGGGCGGCCAGGAGCGAGACCTGCCGAAAGTGGTGATCACCTCGTCGGAAACCTCAGATTCGAGCGTGCTGGCGGAGGCCCTGTCCTCCCTCGCGGGAAGGCGTGTCAGCGTCGTGCATCAGGTTCGTGGCCAGCGTGCCCGGTGGCTGCAACTTGCACTAGAAAATGCGGCCTATGGCCTCAATGCCTACCTGGCGGACAAGCGGAACGTCTACGCGCGCTTCGTCGCTCTGCAGGACGCGCTCGGCCTCGATGACGTACCGCAGCGCCTCGAGTGTTTCGATATTAGCCATACCATGGGAGAGGCTACCGTCGCCTCCTGCGTGGTGTTTGACACCAACGGTCCGTTGAAATCCGACTACCGCAGATTCAACATCGAAGGCGTAGCGCCCGGCGACGACTACGGGGCCATGGAGCAAGCGCTGCGAAGGCGCTATACGCGACTGAAGCAGGGCGAGGAGAAGCTGCCCGACATTCTGGTGATCGACGGCGGTCTGGGACAGGTGCACCGTGCTCAGGACGTCCTGGATGAACTGCAGGTGGATGGTGTGACCGTTCTCGGGATTGCCAAGGGGCCGAGCCGAAAGCCGGGTCTAGAGAAATTCATTCTTCGTGGCAACGAAGTTCGGCTCCCAGCCCAGGGGCAGGCGGACCTGCTGCTGCAGCAGATCCGAGATGAGGCCCATCGTTTTGCGATTACCGGGCACCGGCAGCGACGCCAGAAGGCGCGTCGGCGCTCTGAGCTGGATGATGTTCCGGGGGTCGGCCCGAAACGTCGGCGGGAACTGCTGAGCCACTTCGGCGGCATGGCCTCGGTGAAGGGTGCAAGCATTGACGAAATTGCCAAGGTTCCCGGCATCAGCAGAAGGCTGGCGCAGGAGATCTACGGTATGCTGCACGCTGAGTAACTGCGAAATTTCCATGAATCTGCCCAATCTGCTCACCCTGTCACGAATTCTGCTCGTGCCATTCTTCGTGCTGATCTATGCGATTCCGGGGGAGGGTACTTACCTTTACTCCGCGGCCTTGTTTGCGCTGGCGGCCTTTACCGACTGGCTCGATGGCTACCTCGCACGGAGGTTGGATCAGACCACGCCGTTTGGCGCTTTTCTCGACCCGGTGGCGGACAAGCTGATCGTCGTCACTGCCCTCGTAATGTTGGTGGGCCACCACAGCACGCTCTGGCTGACGCTTCCCGCAATCATCATCGTCGGTCGGGAGATCGTGGTCAGCGCCCTCAGGGAGTGGATGGCGGAGATGAACCGGCGCGGCGCGGTCAAGGTGAGCTGGCTGGGCCGGGTAAAGACCACCCTGCAGATGATTGCCCTGGTTGTTCTGCTGGCGAACCCACCCGGCTTTGATGACCCCTGGGTCACGCTGGGTTATGTCCTACTTTATGTCGCAGCCATCATGACGCTCTGGTCTATGATCATGTATCTTCAGGCCGCCTGGCCTACGCTGCGCACCGGGTGGCAGCAGCCCGGACGAAAGGACGGCGCCACTGACTCGCACTCCTGAGTAAAGATCGCTAGAATTCGCGCCTCTCCAGGGCTGGGTGGCAGAGTGGTTATGCAGCGGACTGCAACTCCGTGTACGCCGGTTCGATTCCGACCCCAGCCTCCATTTCATGGCCAATCTTACGCCTGCCGGATTGACCCGGTCTCCTTTGCGTCGTGCGAATTTCTGAAACCTATTTGATTTTGATCAAACGGGCCTCAGCGCGATCCGTTAGCGTGCGTATGAATGGATATGTGGAGTGATTAGCATGCATTATCTTGAGGCGGAAGACGCCGCGACCATGCGCAAAATCGGTGTCAACGTGGTCGTGCTGGTCGGGGTGGCGTTCGCGCTGTTGGCGATCACAATTGCGGTGACGTAATCGACGCCGAAACTGACAGATTGTCCGGTTTGGACTATTGATCCTGAGGGCCAGTGGGTCTTAAATGGCGTAATAGCTTTCATTTGCGAGCAGGTACATCTATGAGCAGTCAACCCGCAGAGGCCCCACAGACCAAAACAGACGATCCTCGATCTACTCCGTTGCTGAAGCGCATTGCTTCCCTTGCGGATGAGATTAGCGCCGGGGGTGACGAAGCACAGCAGATGCGACGCGTGCCTGACCGTACCGTCAACGCGCTGATTGAGGCCGGCTTTTTCAGGTTTACCCTACCTAGAGAGCTCGGCGGTGAGGATGCGTCCGTTTGGGAGACCGTCGAGGTTCTGGAGGCCATATCCGCCATAGACGCTTCGGTCGGCTGGAACGTGATGCTCGGTTCCGAGATCAATGCCATGGCCGCTGGCGGAATGGCAGAAGATCTTGCCAAAGAGGTCTACATCGACAACCCGCGGGTCATCATGTGTGGCGGGGGCGGGCCGGGTTCGAGACCTTCCAAGGCTGTGAAACAGCCTGATGGCGGTTATCGGGTTTGGGGTCAAACCACTTTCATCAGCGGCTGTCATAATGCTGAGTGGTGCTTCATGGCAGCCCCGATATTCGAAGGTGACCAGCCAAAACTCACAGATGATGGCCAGCCAATACTCAAGATGTGGTTCCTGAATCGCAGCGAGTGGGAGATTGAGGATACCTGGGATGTGGCGGGCCTTAGAGGTTCTGGCAGCCATGACGTGGTGGCGGACGGTGGCTACGTGCCCGAGCGGTTCGTTCCCGTCGATCTCATGTCGTTGCCCGCGCGCTATCCTAACCCGGTGTATCGCATCCCCGTGCCCCTTCGTCTGGCCTACAATAAGTCGGCAATCTCGCTGGGAATAGCGCGGGGAGCGCTCGATGCTTTTGCAGAGTTGGCTCAGACCAAGGTGCCCATGCTCTCTACATCCACAACCCGGGACCGCCCCATCGCTCAATATCGAATGGGCGAGTGCGAAGCCGACTACCGCGCTGTACGTGCCTTTATGAAAGAGTCCCTGGATGTCGTTGAGGATGAATTGAATGCAGGGCTTGAGGCACCCTCAGCAAAAGCGACCCAGATAGCCCGTTTGGCATGCACCCACGCCGCGAATGTCTGCATGCGGGTGGTCGATACCATCCACAACACAGCTGGCACCAGCGCCATGCGAATGCACAACCCGCTGGAGCGCAAGCTTCGGGATGCTCACGGCGCGGCAACCCACCGCTGGGTTGCGCACCCGCTGTATCAAGAACTGGGTAAGATTTTCCTGGGTCACGAGCCTGGGCCCGAGTTTGCCGGTGGATCAGAAGGTCCACGCCTTGGTGGTGGCTGAACCCATCCCGGCAGCTTCTTTTGCCGCCATCGGGAAGGATTGCGCGGGCAATCTGTTGCCGTCGAAATCGAGTGGGGCGAGACGCCTAGTTGCCTGATTCCATAGGTCCGCCGCCTGGCTTCTACATGCTTCTGGAAGCGCGCCTTGCGGCCGAGGCCTCTGCTCTGATGCTGCAACTTCCGCTGCTGCGTCTGTTGGAGCCTTCGGGAAAAGGCCCGGTGATGGTGCTTCCGGGTTTCATGGCAGACGACAACTTGACCTGGTTGTTGCGTCGTTTTCTCGAAGGCCAGGGCTATCGCGTCTATCCCTGGGGCCTGGGTATGAATCGTGGCCCCATGATGCAATATCTGCCAACGATTCTTAAGTCTCTGGAGCGAATCTGCGACCAGCACGGAGCCCCTCCCAGTCTCGTTGGCTGGAGTCGTGGTGGCGTGCTGGCCAGAGAGGCTGCGCGGGATCGTCCCAACCTCGTGCGATCCATCGTTACCCTGGGCAGCCCGGTTCGCGGCGGCGTTCATGGGACTAGCATCGGTCGGTGGGTCACACAGCAGACGGGAATGACCCCGGAACAGATGCGCCGGATTTTGCATGAGCGACAGCGAACGCCCATTAAAACACCCATCACGGCCATCTACTCCAAAACCGATGGCGTGGTCTCCTGGCAGGCGTGCATTGACGATCTGAATCCTCAGGTCACCCACGTCGAGGTCCCCGGTTCCCATGTGGGGCTGGTCGTCAACTCTGCTGTTTATCGCCAGACGGCCCGGGCTCTGGCCGCCCGGCATGACGGCCAGACTGAGCGCTGAAAATACCTTGCACGGACTCAGTTGGAGTCGCTGGAATCCTTTGTTTTGCCGCGCTTGGGTTCGCCGAATGTGCGCTCCATGGTCTGACGCATGATGTTGAATGGGTTTAGGTCCGACATCTCCCGTACGCGTTTGCGGAACTGGTCCTGATAATCCAGAAACGTGAGAATGCTCTGCTCGAGATAGCGGGAGATCACGTTGCCGGCGTTTTGGCCGTAGAACCGAATGATCTGCTCGATCGCCCGGTTGGTCAGAACAGGCTCGTGGCCCTCGGCTTCCTGCTCCGAGAGAATCTGCAGCAACACGGATCGGGTGATGTCAGCGCTGTCTTTGCTGTCTATCACATGAATACTGTCGCCCTTGGCGATCATCCGTTTGACGTCCTCCACCGTCACGTATTTGGAGTCGGTCAGATCATATAGGCGTCGATTCGGGTACTTTTTCAGCTCTCGCACGAGATTCCTTGGGTTTGGCTTTAGGGGCTTCAGTCTCTTGAGTAGCAGTTCGCGTGTTCCGGGGATTTGCGCTCCGGTGCAGGAAAAACCAGCGAGCGCCATCCCCAGTTTCGATTGAAAGGCTGCCATTTTCCCTCCGGCAGCGCTAAGCGGTCGGCAATCACATGAAATACTGCCGGATTCATCGCCATACCGGAATGGCTGGCCACAACTTCAATATTCTCTGCCTGTTCACCCGAGTATTCTAGGCACGCTGACCAGTGTACGACCCCGTCGGATTTGCTGTAAACGGCTGTGCAGGGAACCGGCGGTGGCTGTTTGGGGAATCTCTGCATCTGCTCACGCATCTGGTCCTGGTCCATGCCTGACATGTAGCGGAACAGGCGCCCGACGAGCGCGTTCGTGGTCTCTGGCCCGCTGGAGGAGAACGGGCTGCCAAGGGTGATGATCTGGCGGACGTGCGGGGCGAACTGATGTGCCAGTTCACGCGCAAATACACCCCCCAGACTCTGTCCAACGATTGTAATCTTGCGTTCATGCTCACGGGTCAGGGTGTAAAAGCGTTTTACGAGTTGTTCCTGGATATCGTAGCTGCCCGTGTTCTGACCCAGCTGCCAGGGAAGTGCCTGGTAGCCGACGCGGCTGAGGAATCTTCGCAGAATGACCGTCGACTCATCGCCAGCGGTGAATCCGGGCAGAACCAGCACAGGGTGACTGTCGCCTCGGGGTGCACTCCCCAAAAGTGGCCAGCTGCAAGCGAGTGATGATATCTCCAGCAGCACCCTGGGAAGTTCGGCGGCCGAGTGCCAGGCTGATGGGCCTTTTCCCTGGTGCGCTTTTACATCTAATTCTTGGTACACGTCACCACCATCAAGCGTGTTACCGAAGTGTTACCAAGAAGCCTAGGACGGTCAACGGGTTTTTTGTTGCACTGCGGAAATTTCTAGCTGTTAACTGTGCGCCGGGAAAAGTTCGTTAAGTCATTGAATTGTCATACTGTATGGATACAATGCGCGCCTGCTGGAGACGAGTGACAATGCATTTTGCACCAGACTCGAGCGAAATTCAGGATACGCACCAAAGGTGAGCAAAAACCTCGCTGAATTGGTTGAAAAAGGATTCAAATTCAAAGGCTTAGATTTGTTGGGGTTTGGCACGGCGTTTGCTGTGTCTTCTCCGTGCTTGCTTTAGCCTCACATACGCAAAAAAGGAGATCTAATCGTGTACAAGCTGGCTGCTCTGGATGCCGCCTTCCTTTACAACGAAACTGACCGCAGCCCTCAGCATGTGGCCTCGGTTCAGGTGATCGAATTGCCGGAAGGCAGCAATGAAACCCAGTTCATTGCTGATCTGAAGAAGGTGGCGATGAACCGCATTCACCTCATTCCCTACTTCACGAACAAACTGCAGTTTGTTCCCTTCAATCTCGATCATCCGGTCTGGGTTCGTGACGACAAATTTGACATCGACCGGCACATTCTTCGCGCCGAGGTCGATGCGCCAGGCGGACGACGGGAGATGGAAGCCAAGGTCGCCGAACTGCACGCGCAGACCATGGACCGCAGCAAGCCGCTGTGGGAACTCTGGGTATTGACTGGCCTAGAAGGCGGCCGGGTGGCTTTCTACAACCGCTCACATCACTGCGCGCTTGACGGGGTCTCCGGTCAGGCGGCAGTTGCGGCCTTCATGGACCCGACACCTGAGCCCCAGCCGGCAGAGCCGGCGCCTGAAGGTTTTTTCCAGAGTGCTGGGCCCAGCGGGACGGGCGAGCTGGTGGCCGGTGCCTTCGAGAATTTCATGAAGTTTCAGATTCGTCAAGCGAGCAAGGCGCTTTCTCACCTCGATACGGCTACCCGTCTGTTCCAACGGACGATAGATCCCAGCAAGGGGCTGGGCGCCGTGACGGAGGGTGCGCCGCGCACACGATTCAATCAGTCGGTACATGCCACGCGCTCGTACGCGACGGGTGAGTTGCCCCTGGGTGAGGCCAAGGCCATTGGTAAGCTAACCGGGACGACGGTTAATGACGTTTTTCTGGCCGTTTGCGGTGGCGCGCTGCGGCGTTACCTGAGCCGTCTGGGCGAGCTTCCGGAGCAGTCCATGGTAGCGGGCTGTCCCGTCTCCCTGCGTAAGCCCGGAGACACGGCACTCAATACCCAGGTTTCCATGATGATGGTGGCCTGTGCAACCGAAGAGCCCGATCCGGTGAAGCGATTGTTGAAGACCGCCCGGTCTTCCTCGCAGGCCAAAGGCGTCATCGCGGATATGTCCGGCAGCTACGACACGGACGTGTCGCTACCGGGTCTTCCCGCGATGATGACCGGGGTCCTGAGGGTGGCTGAATCTGCCAATATTGCGGATCTGACTGGCGCCCCGCTGGCCTGCAACGTGATCGTTTCCAACGTTCCTGGCCCCCGGGAGGCCCTGTACGTAGTCGGCGGGCGCATGTTGACGCACTATCCGGTCTCTATTCCGGCGCACAGCCAGGCGGTGAACATCACCGTGCAGAGTTACATGGATCAGATGTACTTCGCCATTACTGGCTGCGCGTCGGCTCTGCCGGACGCAGACACGCTGCGGGACGATATGTTGGCCGAATTTCTAGAGCTCAAGCGTCGCCTCCTGGAGACGGCACCGGCTCAGCTCGACGTTCGTAAGCGGGTCACTGCTTCCAACCAGGCTCCCGCATCCAAGCCGGCTGCTGGGGCCTCCACCCCGGCAGGCCGCAGAAGGATCGGTGATGACAAGGGCGCTGCAGGCGGTCGTGATTCAAGCCAGGCGGCTT
>JAHEEG010000277.1 GCA_024640825.1 Gammaproteobacteria bacterium | reverse complement strand
CGGTTGCGAAGTCCGCTACGCTGACCCACTGGTGTTCTTCGGGCTGACGCGATTCCCGGGCATGGCCAGCCGGACGACGCTGGAACAGGCAGCGACGTCCATACTCGAGACGCTCCGTTGCGATCCCCTTGCGCGGCTTTACCCGGCACCGGAGCCACGCGAGACTCATGGTCAGGCCCGGCTGTTCCGTTGGGCCGACGTGCTGGCGGGTGACATCGCGACGATACGTCGGTTTGCGCCACCGGAGCTAAGGCATAAGACCATCGTGGTGGAGTCCGTTACCCAGGAGGACCTGGACGATCTTGCGGGTCGCGGTGCCTCCATCGTAGTTACTGTGATGCCGTCCCTGTCCGCCGTGGGCGCCCTGGCAGGACACACATCGGCAGTCGTCGAGGCCGTGCTGGTGGCACTGCGGCCCGATCCGGAGCTGTCCCTGGACGAGGACACCTATCTTGACCTCATCGCTGATCTGGACTGGATACCGGGGATCCGCTACCTGCAAGCGGAGGAAGCCGACGTCAATCGGTTCGCTTTCGTGATCCACCCGCTTTCAGTGCGGATGATCAAAGCCCATCCGCATTTCCGGTGGGCAAGAGTGCTACCGGACGGGCTGGTCGAGTGGGCGGCCTCCTTAATGCCGCCGTTGTACGTCTCCACAGTGACAGGCGCCGTGTCTCCGACGACGGGGCAGAAGGTGGAAGGTTTCCTCTACACGCTCGGAGCCACACCGCGCAGGATGATGCGCCAGGGGGTCAGGTCGACCTATGACAAGCTGCTCGACGTCGCCCATCGCGCCCAGCGCCGCGGAGCCCGCATCATGGGGCTGGGTGCGTTTACATCTGTCGTGGGAGATGCTGGCAGGACGGTTGCGCACGAGGCCGATATCGCGATAACCAGCGGCAACAGCCTGACCGTGGCTGCCACGCTGGAGGCAGCCAAGCAGGCCGTCATCAAGATGGGTGCTACTGACCTGACCCAGGGCCGGGCCATGATCGTCGGGGCCACAGGCTCGATCGGGGCGGTCTGTGCCCGCCTGATCGCCCAGGCGATACGGGACGTGGTGCTGATCTCTATCGAGCCCGAGCGCCTCATTGAACTCAAGCGCCGCATTCTTGCCGAGACGCCCGGTGCCCGTGTCGTGATTGGTACCCGCAGTGGCGATCTGCTGCCGGAGTGCGACCTGGTGGTGACCTCGACCAGCGCCTTCGGGCAACGGGTGGTAGATGTATCCCAGTGCAAGCCCGGGGCTGTGGTCTGCGACGTGGCCCGCCCACACGACATCAGCCCGGCAGAGGCGGCGATCCGACCGGACGTACTGGTGATCGACTCCGGGGAGGTGCTGATTCCCGGTGATGTGAACTTCGGCTACGACATCGGACTGCCTCCAGGCGTGTCCTACGCCTGCCTGGCAGAGACCTGCCTGTTGGCGATGGCCGGTCGGTTCGAGGATTACACCATTGGCCGGGAACTCAGCACGAACCGGGTCAAGGAGATCTACCGGCTATTCCTGGCGCACGGCTTCCGGGTCGCCGGCCTTCACTCGTTCGACGAGAGCGTCACCGAAGATCAACTGGCGGAGAAAAGACGGCTGGCGGAATCGCTGCGAAACGATCCGGAACTCCTGCGACGTTGGATGGAGGAGGGTGCTGAACGCATCGCCCGTCTGCCCGTCGCGGCCAAGGGCGTCAGGGCCGGTCGACGAAACAGATGGGTGCCGCGCTCATGGCTCGATCACTGGTTCGCGCACCTGGACCGGAAACTGGCGCCTCACGGCTGACGCCGGTTCAGCGGCAACGGGCCAGGCGTCCGTATCGATCGACGGTTGATCGCCCTGTCTAACGCGGCGGATAGTCGTCGAACTTGGGCAGCTCATCCGGGCTCCTGAGCCAGGGTGCGTGGTCGCCCCAGAAGATGTTCCTGGCGGGACACAATCCCGGGTCGTCGTCCAGAGTGCCCGCGGTAACGATCATCCATTTACCGTCCCTGGATCGCCATGGCAGCTTCGAGCCGCAGATCGAGCAGAAGGCATTGCAGTAGCGCGTGGCACTGCTGTGCTCGTACTGACAGACGTGCTGTTCGCCCTCTACCCAACTGAATTGCCCGGCCGGCACGATCAGATTGGCGGCATGGGCTGCGCCACCCGTCTTGCGGCAGCGGGAACAATGGCAGTACTGGAAATTTCCGCCGGCAGGATCGACGGCATAGACTGCGCTGCCGCAAAGGCAGGACCCTCGGGCTCGTGTTTCAGGCATCGGTCGCTCCTCAGGGAAATGGCAGGCTGTGGACGATTATAGGACCCGTCTGACGGTCCTTGAGCCATCGCCGCGCCGCACCCCGTACCGGCGCCGACAACGGGCGCCCGTGTGATCACGGCCGTCCGGGCGTGCATGAAGGAAGGTTTCAGCCTATGCAGAACACGTTGAGCTTGTTGCCGTCCGGGTCCCGAAAGTAGCCGGCGTAGAAGCCGCCATCCCCCCGTGGGCCCGGTGCGCCTTCGTCGCTGCCGCCCAGCGACAGCGCTTTCTGGTGCATCGAGTCGACCTTGTCACGGGAGTCCACCATCAGTGCCACCATGACGCCGTTGCCGACGGTCGCGGGCTTGCCGTCGAAAGGCTTGGTGAGTGCCAATCCGGGTTTGTCCGGGCCCGCGCTCCAGGCGATGAAGGTCTCAAACTCCATGAAGCGAACGGCACCCAGTTCGGCCAGCAGTGCATCGTAGAATTGTGCGGCCCGATCGATGTCATTGGTTCCAAGCGTCACGTATCCGATCATCGTAGTCCTCCTCCGTTGTCGGTTCTCAGCCAGGCAATATGCAACCGGCCCATTCAGGGTAGATGAGCTCTCGCCAGGTAGTCGCGGGACTGCATCTCCTCCAGCCGACTGTGAGTCCGGCGGAACTCGAAACTGAGTCGCTTGCCGACGTAGAGATCTTCAAGTGGGACGGCCGCTGAGAGTATCA
>JAHEEG010000001.1:34932-87366 GCA_024640825.1 Gammaproteobacteria bacterium | reverse complement strand
CTGGCCCACGCCACGCCCATGGTCAGTGCGATGGTCTGTATGATGGTTTCGTATTCGCCCACGTCACCCTCCCTCGTCCGTTCCAGGCATGGATATGGTGGTTACCCAGGATAGTCAGCGAACCTGAACGGCACCTGAAAATCCGGGGCGCATCCGGTGGCTTGCCCAGTGGCTTGCCCAGTGGCTTGCCCAGTGGCTTGCAATGAGGCTGTGCAGTCTGGAAGAATGCTGGGGTCCTAAGGGGTGGTTGAACCTGAGACACCGATTGCGGTGGACCCTTCGAACCTGACCCGGGTAATGCCGGCGTAGGAATAGGTAGCCAGCACAGTATGCTTTCTCACTCCTCTGGGCATCCGCGTTTCAAGCGCTACTATCAGGATGCACAATGTCTATATTCTCAAATCGCACGATGGCGCTGCTCGCGGTGCTGGGCTGGTTTTCTCTTACTCAAGCGGCACATACGGCACAGCCTGCTATAGAAGAAGTCCTGGTAACGGGGGAGTTCCGCGGTGCAAGGTTGGAGGACAGCCCAGCCAGCATCTCGATCGTTTCCCTTGAAGATCAGAAGGCGGGAACGGTTAACCATCTCGAGGAGATTCTCGGTTGGCTCCCAAACGTGAACCTGGCAAGCGGTGCTTCCCGAGCCCGCTTCGTGCAGATTCGAGGTATTGGCGAGCGTGGTCAGTTCGCCGAACCTCTGAACCCGTCCGTCGGGCTGGTGCTCGATGGCGTCGACATGAGTGGCATTGGCACAGCGGCGACGTTGTTCGACGTGCAGCAGGTCGAGGTTTTGCGGGGGCCGCAGGGCACGCTCTATGGCGCCAATGCTCTCGCTGGGCTGATCAACGTCATCAGCAACGATCCTACCGAATCCCTGTACAGCCAGTTGCGGCTGGATGGGGCGAATTACGGCGCTCTGGGCGCAGGTCTGGTGATTTCCGGCCCGGCAACGGCCGATCTCGGTTATCGGTTTTCGATGCAGAAATATCAGGACGATGGTTTTACCAGAAACCGTTTCCTGGGCAGAGACGACACGAACGATCACGACGAGCTTACCCTGCGTGGCAAACTGCGCTGGTCGCCGAGCGATGATCTGACCTGGACAGCCATGCTGGGGTATGTCGATGTCGCCAACGGGTACGATGCGTTCTCTCTCGACAACGACCGCAGCAGCCTTTCGGACGAACCGGGCGAGGATGAGCAGAAAAGCCGTGTTGGCAGCCTGCGTATGGTATGGGATATGTCGGAAGCGGTGAGCTTCCAGGGTACGCTCGGTGGCGCGGATAGCGACAGCGATTACGGCTACGACGAAGACTGGACCTTCGACGGTTTCGACCCGATCGGTTACAGCTCGACGGACCGGTACAGACGTAACCGGGACACCGTGACCCTGGATGCGCGCTGGCTTTCAGGCGAGGAAGGCAGGCTTTTCGGCGATACCACAGACTGGGTGGTGGGTGCGTACGCGCTGACCCAGGATGTGGATCTTCGCCGCACCTATACGTTTTTCAGCGAAGACTTCAGCAGTGACTATCGGGTTCGGCGATACGCCCTCTACGGGGAACTGGTGAGCTCGCTGACGGAGACGACTCAGCTCATCTTCGGCCTTCGAGGAGAACGCCACGAAGCCAGATACCGGGATTCGGAAGCAGTCCGATTCGACCCGGATGACGACATGCTGGGCGGCAGGCTGGTGCTGCAGCATGATTTTTCCGGCAATGCCGTGCTGGACAAGACTTTTCTCGCGAAGTCCATGGCTTACATCAGCATCTCTCATGGTTACAAATCCGGAGGCTTCAACATAAGCGGTACGCTGGACCCGGCGCTGCGTGAGTACGACCCCGAAAGTCTTTGGAACTACGAGCTCGGGCTCAAGGGGCTGTGGCTGGACGGACGGCTTGATCTGCGGGCCGCGCTTTTCACGATGCGACGCGAGGACGTCCAGGTGAGTACTTCCATCATCCTTCCCAGACCCGACGGCAGCGCCGAGTTTGTCGACTACATCGGCAACGCCGCGCGGGGGACAAACAGCGGCGTTGAGGTCGAGGCTACCTATCAGCCGCTGGACCGGCTCATCCTTTTCGCCAACGTCGGATTCCTGCACACGAAGTTCAAGAACTTCATCAACAGCTCCGGAGAAGATCTGGATGGTAAGCCCCAGGCTCACGCCCCGGGCTATCAGTTTTACGTGGGTGCGGAAATCCGGCCGGCGGCTCGCTGGTTTTTCCGTGTAGAAACCGAAGGCAGGGACGCATTCTACTACTCTAACAGTCGCCGGTTCGTGGGCACGACCGCAGAAGTTCGCTCGGACAGCTATGCGCTGTGGAATGCCAGCGCCGGCTACGATGCCGACGGTTGGAGCATAAAGCTCTGGGGGCGGAACCTCGGTGACAACGACCACACGGTTCGGGGTTTCTACTTTGGTAATGACCCTCGGGACTTCTATACCGAACGGGGATTTTTCCAGCTGGCAGAACCGCGACGTTACGGCGTCACGCTCACCTGGGAGCCGTGACTGTTCGAACGCTGACAACGCTTAGCTTTAGCAAAGCCGAACTTCCGCAAACTGGCCTGCATATCCCTAGCCTGGGGGCTGGGCGTCGTCGTCGCCAGCCTGCTCTTTCGCGATCAGCAGGTTAACGATTTCGAGCGAGCGCTTGCGACCAACATCCATGTTCACGACGTATTTGTCCGCGACGACCAGCGTTGGCACGCTGACGATCTGCATGGCGCGCTGGTCCTTTTCCGATTCGGTAACCTTTTTCCGGACTGCGGGGGAGTTGAAGACTCTCAGGAATTCATCCTTGGAGACGCCGTTACCGTCGACGTAGTCGGCGATCATATCCGGAGATAGGAACTGTCGTCCGTTGTCGTGTATGGCGCGAAAGATGCGCGTGTGGTTCTGCTCCAGGGCGCCGAGAGACTCCAGGGCGTAGTACGTTTGAGCTAGGAGTATCCAGACAGGCGAAAACACAACCGGTGTCCGGCGAAAGCTCACCGCGTCCGGTGCGTTTTCAAGCCACGCTTCCAGAAGCGGATCGAAATTTCTGCAGTGAACGCAGCCATAGGAAAAAAATTCTCTGACTTCTATGGCTTCACCGGGTCGTCGTGGCGGGGCGTCTTCTATGATCCTGTAGTCGTCGCCCGCGACCACCTCGCCTTCGGTAACCCCCGTGGTATACAGGGTTCCATAGCCGATAACCAGAATGACGACGATGACGACGAAGGCGAGAATCGTGTTGCGTGTACGAATGACCTGGCGATCTTTTCGGGAAGTCATAGCGTCTCCGAAGTACGTGGTTTGCCAGAGTTTACTCAGCGTTGGTGCGCACGTCTCGGGTTTCTCCGCAGTGCTGCGGCAATTGTCTGCTTGTCGGTCCTGATGCTTATGGCATACTGCGCGCCCATCGAGATCGGCTGGTAAATTCCGGTGCCCCAAGACTCCGTCGCTGACCCGATAGAAAGCTATGTGCTCTATCAGTACGAGAGCTGTCCGTTCTGTTATCGCGTGCGGCGGTTCCTTGATCATGCCGGCATCGACGTCGAATCGCGGGATATTCTTCGCGACCCGGACGCACGCCGTGCGCTTGCAGAAGGAGGCGGCCGGGCTACCGTGCCATGCCTGCGTATCGAGCGGGACGGCACCGTACGGTGGCTTTACGAGTCGCTCGACATCATCGGTTACCTGAGCAAACGGTTCCGGGTTGCCTGAGCCACCGCAATAAGCCTCACACGCAACTTGCACCCGGGCCTCTCGGGGGTGGATCGAGGCACAACCCGCGTTGGCCATGCAATTGTCGCGGACCCTCGGGATTTGCTATGTTGGCCGGTCGTTGACCATTTCTTTTTCAAACTTCGTTCACTGGGGGACATCCAATGAAACTAGGGCTGATTTCCGGCTATTCCGGCCGCAAGATGAGCATTCCCATAGACGCCGTCCGGCACGCCGAAAGCCTGGGCTACGACTCCATCTGGACTGCCGAAGCCTATGGCTCCGATGCGGTAACCCCGGCTGCCTGGATTCTGGCGCAGACCACCAAAATCAAGGCGGGTACCGCCATCATGCAGATGCCGGCGCGTTCGCCCGCCATGGCGGCGATGACAGCCATGAGCCTCGCAGAGTTGTCCGGTGGACGGTTTATATGCGGCCTCGGTGCGTCCGGCCCCCAGGTGGTGGAAGGCTGGCACGGCGTACCGTACGGCAAGCCGGTGACACGGCTGAAGGAATACGTGCAGATCATGAAGCAGATCATTGCGCGGCAGGGACCGCTGACGTTTGAAGGCCAGATGTACCAACTGCCCTACGAAGGCCCGGGCGCTACCGGGCTTGGTAAGCCCCTGAAGAGCATTCTCCACTGCGAGGAGGACATTCCCATCTATGCCGCCACCATCACGCCCAACGGCGTGGCAGCGGCAGCCGAGGTGGCTGACGGATTCTTCCCGGTCTGGATGGATCCGGAGCAGTACCATGTGTTCGATGAGCCTATCAAGAAGGGTTTTGCGGCCGCCGGAAGCGATAAGGACCTCACTGCGTTCGACATCGCGCCGTTCATCACCTGCATCATGGGTGACGATGTGGAGCAGTGCATGATGCCGATCCGTGGGAACATGGCCCTGTACATCGGCGGCATGGGTGCCAGGGACAAGAATTTCTACAACGACTACGCCAAACGGCTTGGTTTCGAAGAGGCGGCCGTGAAGATTCAGGACCTGTATCTGGCCGGTCGCAAGGACGAGGCCATGGCCGCGGTGCCTGCGGAACTCATTGATGCGTGCCATCTTGTCGGCCCGGCGGACCGGATCAAGGATCGCCTGCAGCGCTGGCAGGACGCTGGCAAGAAAGGCCACGTATCCAGCATGCTCATCGGCTCTCAGCAGCCGGAAGTGCTGCAGCTGCTGGCGGAAAACGTGCTCTAGGACGCGGCTGTCGGTCCCGGTTCGCGTTTAGGCTGACCGGGACTGGATGGCCTGTCTTTGCCGGAGTGTGGTTCGCGCCGGCGCTCGCAAGGGGGTTTGCGGATTCGTTCCGCCCCTCCGGGGTACCCTCGTCCGGTAAGGTTGCCCGCCCTTCTGCGAACGGCGGTCAACTTCCCTCCCTCGGCGTCACGACATCGTCCGCAAACCCCCTTGTGAGCCCCCACGCGAATACCTTCCACAGCAGAGAGCTCCATCCGATGCAGACAGGCGCGGAACGTTAGTGGTTGATGCGTCCCGCTTGGTGACCGTTGAGTTGTGGCTGGCGCTGCAGAGAATTACGAGGCCGCGCAGCGACGCCGCGGAGATCGAGTTGACGCGAAGCGGCAACCTCGGTCGAGAAGGGCAGCCCGGAGGGCCGGAGCGAGGCCCGTAATTCTCTGCAGCGCCAGCCACGACCCGAAACTGCGACCAAACCGCCGCCGCCTCGTCCCGATAACCCGCTACAACGAATCCAGCATCGCAACCGCACTGTCCGAGCGAATGCGCGCGGCGTCTTTGTATTCAAGCGCCGTTTCCGAGCTGGCGTTGCCGTCCAGCCCGCGTTTGTAAACCCCCTGGATGATCGCCGCTGATCGAAACATGTTGTAGATCAGGTAAAACGGCCAGTTTTCGATGCGTTCGATGCCCGCGTGGCGACAGTACTCGGCCACCATCTCTTGCTCGGTGGGAATGCCCAGTGCTTCCAGATCGGCTTCGGCGAGACCTGCATCGTTGTAGGACCGGCTGTGGTAGTCCTGGCACAGATACCCCAGATCAGCTAAGCCGTCTCCCAGGGTCGACAGTTCCCAGTCCAGGACAGCGATAACCCGCGGCTCGGTGGGGTGAATCATCGCGTTGCCCAGGCGGTAGTCGCCATGGGCGATGACAGCTGGCCCGGCGGCTGGAATATTATCGGGCAGCCATGCCATGAGGCGGTCCATGTTCGGCAGATCTTCAGTTTTGGACGCCTGGTACTGCTTTGTCCAACGGCTGATCTGGCGCTCATAGTAGTTTCCCGGCCTGCCGAAAGTCTCCAGGCCCACGCTGGCGGGGTCTACCCTGTGCAGCCGTGCTAATACCCGAGCCAGATCCAGATAGATCTCTCTTCTTTCCGCAGGCTTGAGGCTGGGCAGCAGCATTTCTGCGAACACCCGCCCGTCTATCCATTCCATCACATAAAATTTGGTGCCGATGATCGCTGTGTCCTCGCACAGGCAGAGCATCCTGGGTACAGGCACATCGGTCGACTCCAATGCCTTCATAACCCGGTACTCCCGGTCCACCTGATGGGCAGATGGCAGCAGTTCACCCGGAGGCTGCTTGCGCAGTACGTAGCGAACGCCGTCGGACTCAAGTCGGAATGTCGGGTTCGATTGCCCGCCTTCAAACTGCTCAATGGTCAGCGTGCCGGCGAAACCGGGTACGTGATCGCTGAGGTAGCCATTTAGCGCGTGCTCGTCGAAACGGTGAGCTTCTCGTACCTCGGTAAGTTGTGTGTCGCTCATTGACTCTCCTTGGACCCTCCAGGCGCCCTGCAAGAATACGGCTTGATTCCCCTGGTCGCAAAATGAGTCGCAAAATGCGACGCTAGACGCTCGCTGCACGACTGGCCGAATCCAAGCCGTTGCAGGTCTGGCAGGGGCATCGGGCAGCGCGTCCTGCGGGGCATACCTCAGGAAATTCTGGGCGGCTTTTTTTACAATCTCAAAAAGAGGGGAGATACTGAACATGGCCTTGCAGAAACGCATTGCAGTTACGCTGCCGGCGGGTCCGAAGCTGGAGCAGACCATCGAGCGCATCCGGTGGGCGGAGGACAATGGTATCCCGGACGGCTGGTTCAGTGATTCCGGTGCTCCGGACACCCTGACCCAGATTGCCGCCATCGCGCACCACACCAGAAACATCCGCATCGGCGTGGCGGTTACGCCCGTCTATACCCGGACGCCGGCAGTGCTGGCCGCCTCCATCAATGTCATCGCCCAGGTGCTGCCGGCGCGATTCGTGATGGGCTTAGGGTCTTCCAGCCAGACAATCATGGGGCAATGGAACGGCATTCCCCTCGAGAAGCCGCTGACCCGCGTGAAGGAAACCACGCTCATGGTTCGATCCATGCTCAAAGGGGAGAAGTCCGATTTCGATCTGGAAACCCTGTACAGCAAAGGATACCGGCAGGCACCGCTCGATGACCCGCCTCCGCTCTACATGGCCGCTCTGCGACCAAACATGATTGAAGCGGCTGCGGAAGTCGGCGACGGCGTGATTTTCAACCTCTGGCCAGCAGGTGCGCTGCCGAAGATGATGGATCACGTCCGAATCGGCGCCGAAAAAGCGGGCAAGGACTGGCAGGACGTCGAGGTAGTAAACCGGGCCATGGTTCTGGTCACCGACGATAAAGCCCGCGGCCGTGACATGTTCAGGGCAGCTTTTGCGCCTTACTACGCGACGCCTGTCTACAACGCATTTCTGTCCTGGGCAGGCTACGAGGAGGCCGCCAGGACCATCCAGGAAGGCTGGGCGCAGAAAGATCGGGCGAAAACCGGTGGTGCGTTGACCGACGAGATGATCGACGAGATAGCGATCATCGGCGACGAGGACGAGGTCCGGGCAAGAATTCAGGCGGACGCCGACGGCGGTGTGCATACCCACATCATCGCCCCCATGGCGGCGACGGCCGACGACCTGCAGCGTACCTTCGATGCCTTTCGGGGCGACCAATTCAAGTTTCAGTAGCGGAGCAGCTCACATGGAATACACGAAGATCATCGTCGACGAGCCGTTGCCTCTCGTACGTCGAATTACCCTAAATAGACCTGAGAAGCGTAATCCGCTCTCTAACGAATTGCGTACTCAGATGTTTCATGCCCTTGAGGATTCGGACACCAATCCCGATGTGCGCGTCACCATCATTCGTGGCGCGGGCTCCTGTTTTTCTGCCGGCTACGACCTGGCATCCAACGTCTCGAAAGAACAGCCGTTCTACACCGCCGGTGGTCTGGCAAACTGGCCGCGCCACGTTGTCGAAGGATTCTTTCACATGTGGGATATGGCGAAGCCGATCATTGCTCAGGTTCACGGCTACTGTCTGGCCGGTGGCACCGAACTGGCCACCGCCTGTGATCTGGTGTACGTGGCCGATGACGCGAAGATCGGCTATCCGGTTGTTCGGTCGATCAGCCCGCCTGACAATCAGTTTTATCCCTGGATCGTCGGCTTGCGGCGCGCCATGGAGCTGATGCTTACCGGAGATCACATGTCCGGGCTTGAGGCGGTGGAGTGCGGCTTTGCCAACCGGGCGTTTTCTGAAGCCGAGCTGGAGGAGAATGTGCTGCGTATTGCCGAGCGGGTCGCCAAAACACCGTCGGATCTCCAGCAGATCAATAAGCGGGCCGTGCACCGGCAGATGGATGCCATGGGAATCCGTGCCGGTATACGGGCGGGAACGGAAATGCAGCAACTGGCGACTTACACGGCGACCACTCAGGCCCATCTGGCAGAGCTGAGAGCGGGGTTGACCGCCGCACTGAGCAAGCGCGATGCTGAATTTGGCGACTACCGAACCGGCGACAAGAAGTCCTGAGCGGTTCCTGGTCGTGCGGTTCTGTTCTCGTCGGTGACCGGGGCAAAGACGCTGTTCATCATTCGCCATGGCCAGACAGAGTGGAATGTCAGGGGGCGCATGCAGGGCAGGTTGGACTCTCCGCTGACCGAGACGGGGCGTGCGCAGGCGGACGCGCACGGAGCAGCTGTGCGGGCGCTCGGCGGCGTGGATGCCATTTTCGCCTCGCCGTTGGGCCGTACCCGTCAGACGGCCGCCTTCGTCAATGCCCACCTGCAGGCGCCTGTCGAGTTCGAGTCGGCGCTGATGGAGCGGGATTGCGGGCTATGGTCGGGACTCAACGCGGAGGAGATCGAGGCCGCCTACCCGGACAGCTGGCGCGCCCGGTCCGAGGATCCGTACTTCCATCGTCCCCCAGGTGGGGAGAATCACGCCGATATGCGCGATCGGGTGGACGGCTTTCTATCCGAGCTGATGCAGCGACCGGGAATCCGTATGGCGCTGGTTACCCACGGCATCATGTCGCGAGTGATTCTTGGCCATTTTCTCGCGCTGCCCCCCGATGAGACGGTCCGTATCCGTCATCCCAATGACCTCTTCTACCGCGTTGATTTCGTCTCCGGGAAAATCAGGAGCGCTCACTTTGTGGCTGGCGACGGGCCTTTCGACGGATTGCTTCGCCACGCCGACTAATGAAACAATTCACGGGCTGCATAGACAGATCAGTAAGAAAAGGGAGCGGACATGAAGGTAGACGGCGGGGTAGGCTGGGAGCTGGACAAAGTGGGTGCCCAGGCTCAGGAACTAGAGGAGATGGGGTACTCGGGCATCATGACGGCGGAAACTTCCCATGATCCCTTTTTTCCTCTGCTGGTAGCGGCTCAGAACACTGAAAGGGTAGAGCTGGTGACTTCAATAGCAGTCGCCTTCGCCCGCACGCCGATGATTCTCGCCAACATCGGACACGATCTGAACGCCGTGTCCAAAGGTCGTTTTGTGCTCGGGCTGGGGTCTCAGATCAAACCGCACATCACCAAACGGTTCAGCATGCCATGGTCCAGCCCGGCGGCCCGGATGCGGGAGTTCATTCTTGCCATGCGAGCGATCTGGGCAACCTGGCACGAAGGCAAACCGCTGGAGTTCACGGGCAAGTTCTACACCCACACGCTCATGACGCCATTCTTCACCCCAACGGATACCGCTTACGGGCCCCCCAAAGTGTTTCTTGCGGCCGTCGGCCCCATGATGACCGAGGTCGCGGGGGAGGTTGCTGACGGCATCATCATCCACGCCTTCACCACCGAAAAGTATTTGCGTGAAACCACTTTGCCTGCGCTCGAGAAGGGCTTTGCCAAAGCCGGGAAATCGCGGCAGGATTTCGAAATTAGCTATCCGGTATTCGTCGTCACCGGCAAGACGGAGGAAGAGCTTGCCGAGGCAACGCTGAACACCCGCAGGCAAATCGCCTTCTACGGCTCCACACCCGCGTACAAACCCGTGCTGGACAGCATCGGCTTCGGAGACCTGCAGGGCGAGCTCAACGCCATGTCCAAGCAGGGGCGCTGGGAAGAGATGGGTACGCTCATCACGGACGACATACTCACCGCCTTTGCGGTAGTAGGCGAGCCGGGTAGCGTTGCCGGTCAGATCAAGTCTCGCTACGGTGACATCATCGATCGCACCTCAGCTGCTTACGCGAACATTCCCAAGGAAGACAGGGTCAACATCATCGCCGAACTGACCGCGGCCTGAAGGAGCAATTCGGTGAAAGTCGATACTGGAATTGGCCACCAGCTGGAGGAAATTCCCCAGGTGGTGCGCAACGCGGAAGCGGCCGGCTACGATGGCGTGCGAACAGCAGAGACCAGCCATGATCCTTTTTTCCCGCTGCTGCTGGCAGCGGAGCATTCGAAAGAACTGGAGATCTGCACGTCCATCGCCGTTGCGTTTGCCCGCAGCCCCATGATTCTGGCCAATATTGGTCACGACCTGAACGCCTACTCCCGGGGACGCTTCACCCTGGGCCTGGGCTCCCAGATCAAGCCGCACATCACAAAGCGCTTCAGCATGCCCTGGGGTGCGCCCGCGAAGCAGATGCGCGAGCTGGTGCTGGCGATGCGGGCGATCTGGGCGAACTGGTACCAGGGTGAATCGCTGGAATTCGTCGGTCAGTACTATCGACATACGCTGATGACGCCAGCGTTCACTCCCGAGAACGCGCAATACGGTGCCCCTCGGGTAGTTCTTGCTGCCGTGGGCCCCGTGATGACCGAAGTTGCCGGTGAGGTGGCGGACGGCATGATCATCCATCCATTCAGCACCGTTCCCTACATTCAGTCGGTCACCCTGCCGGCGATTCAGGCGGGCCTGGCCAAGGCCGGTCGCAAACGCGAGGATTTCGAGATTTCCTATTCCAGTTTCGTCGTAACCGGGCGGGACGAAGCGGAGTTCGAGGCCAGTCGGAAGGCGGCCAGGGAGCGAGTTGCCTTTTACGGCTCCACGCCCGCTTACAAGGGTGTCCTGGATTCGATCGGTGCCGGAGAGTTGCAGGCCGAGCTCAACGCTCTGTCGAAGCAGGGCCGCTGGCAGGAGATGGGCACACGCATTACCGACGACCTGCTCAAGGAATTCGCGGTGGTGGGTGAGCCGAAAGACATAGCACCGGAGATGCTACGCCGCTATGGCGATTTTACCGACCGGACGTCAGCCTCGTTTCCGGTTTCGGACGCCGGGGAGCGCTCGAAAATCATTCAGGCGCTGCGGGCCGGTTGAGCGGCCGCTTTCTGGCGGGCCGCCGATTAGGCGGCCTTTGCGCTATCATTAGCTAATGAGCTATCACGAGCGATTATAACTAGTAGATCTATATTAGAGCTTTCTTATACATAGAAAGCCGGCGTGGTCCGGCGAAAAGACGCTTTATGGGTTAGTGGCTACTAACTCCACATTTTCATACATAGGTCAAACAGTAGTCGCCAGGAATGTGCTCCTGTTTTTCTTCATTATGTGACTCGTGACAAGTAGAATACGCCCAGCGAGAAAGAACCAGGAAAGAGCGAAATTCGTCTAATGCGTGAAATCTGGAAGGAGATTGCCCCCGTAATAAAGCTGCAAGGCTTTATAGTTGCCGCAATATTTTCGGTAGCGCTGGCGGTGGGTAGTCTTGGCGCGCATCAGGGTTACGAGCGGATCGCCTTCGCAATTCCAGCGGCCAAGCATTCTCAGCAGCGCTGGGTGGACGAGGTAGACGCGTTCGGTACGCGTGTCAGTCTGGCTTTCGGGGTCGGGGACGTTGCGGCACGTGAGTTCGCAAGTTGGATTCTTGAGGCGTCGACACGTCAGCACATTGATCCGGAACTGCTTGCAAGTCTGGTCCACACCGAGAGCACTTTTCGTAAGCAGGCGGTGTCTCACGTGGGCGCCGTTGGCCCCGCGCAGGTCCGTCCTGAGATGTGGAGCCAGTTCTGCGGTAGCTCAAATCTTATCGACCCCGCAGAGAACATCTACTGCGGCGCCCAGGTGCTATCCCATCTCAGAGAACGCTGCGGTGGCGATCTATGCGCGCTCAAGGCCTACAATATCGGTATGTACAGCCAGGAGCTGAGTGCAGCGAGCCGCTATGTGGCGAAGATCGACCGCGCGCGCGCGCAGCTTCGAAGCATGCCCCTTTGAAACGCCCCTTCTCCATCGACTTGTCCTGAGAGGCCCGGTCCGCGGTGGCTGACTTCGGCGTTCTGATATTCCCCACCGAGTACAGTATCGCTCCCGCGGAACTGGCCCGTGCTGCCGAGGCCCGCGGGTTCGAGTCTCTTTTCGTAACGGAGCACACTCATATTCCAGCCAGTCGTCTCACCCCCTGGCCGGGCGGTCGTGAGCTGCCTCGGGAATATTCCCACACCTTTGACCCCTACGTGGCGTTGGCTACCGCCGCTGCGGTGACCTCCACCATCAGGTTGGGAACCGGAATCACGCTGATTACTGAGCACGATCCTATCGTGCTGGCGAAAACCGTCGCCTCTCTGGACAGGCTGTCCGGCGGGCGGGTACTGCTGGGCGTAGGTGCGGGCTGGAACGTCGAGGAGATGGCCAACCATGGTGTGGATTTCGCTTCGCGTTGGCGGGTTCTGCGGGAGCGGGTGCTGGCAATGCGGACGATCTGGAACGAAGAAGCGGCGGAATTCCACGGGGACTTCGTGGATTTTGAACCCGTCTGGTCATTCCCTAAACCCGTTCAGCCCGGCGGCCCCAAAGTGCTGCTGGGCGCCTCTTCGCGCTGGACCTATGAACGTATCGCGGAATATGGCGATGGTTGGTTTCCCATTCATCAGGATCCGAGCCGCGCGGCCGCTCAGGGTGCTGTGGATTACCAGGAAGGCATTCGACTGACCCGCGAGGCCTGGAGCGCCGCCGGGCGCGGCGGAGAGCCGGACTTCACCATCTTCGGTGTCGGCCCCGATGAACCCCGCGTGCGAGCACTGCTGGATATGGGTTTCAACCGCGTGGTCTTTGGTTTGCCCCCTGCAGACGCCGACACGGTGTTGCCGCTGCTGGATCAGTACGCGTCCATAGGTGCCGCTATCAACGGCTGACCCGGGTCTGCGCCACATTTCGTTCAGCAAACGTTCACCCAATCAGATATAAGATCTTACCAGGATGTGCAGACTGATCCGTCCTCCCGGATCGCGGGTACGGTTTTCAGCAGGTGCTGGTCCGCGTTCGCCGCGGTGCTCCCTCCCTTCCCCCTGACTGTGGCCGGACGCTCTGAGCGGAATCCTGGTCCAACCGGGTTTCCGACTGGGTTCCGCTCGCCTTTTTTGCTTTTGGAAGCGGACCGAACATATCCATAGTCCCGCCGTTGTCCTGCGCCGTCAGGGTCACTGGTCAGCGGACATCGCGGCGGCGCTGGGGTAGTCTTCCCCCTTCATTGCTGGTTCGACAGAATGCCTATGCAGCTCTGGATGCTTACCCACTCTACGCCGCATCATGCTCTCAACACGGCTCAGCGCGCTGAGCAAGCCGGCTGGGCGGGCATGCTGGTGGTGGATTCTCAGAATCTCGCACCGGATTCCTACGTTGCGCTGACGCTGGCCGCGACCGGCACCCGACGGCTGGGTCTGGGTACTGGCGTCACCAATTCCGTTACCCGCCATCCCGCTGTCACCGCGTCGGCTGCGAGCGCCGTGCAGCAGGTTTCCGGGGGCAGAATGGTTCTGGGAATTGGCCGCGGCGATTCGGCGCTCGCCCATCTTGGCCGGTCCCCGGCCAGATTTGCGGGCTTCGAGCGGTACGTGGATGTCCTGCAGCGCTACCTGCGCGGCGAAAGCGTCCCCTTCGATCAAATCCCGCTGTCCGATCAGGTGGCGGCACCGGTCTCCGAGCTCGAACTGGCGGATCATCCGACGGCTAGTCGCATCCGCTGGCTGAAGGGTGAACTGCCCAAAGTTCCGGTGGAGGTGGCCGCCACCGGTCCCCGGGTTATCGCCATGGCCGGTCGCCTGGCGGACAGAGTGATGTTCACGCTGGGTGCGGTACCGGAAAGGCTGGCCTGGGGTGTAGATCTGGCGCGCTCGGCCCGGATGGAAGCTGGCCTGAATCCTGACGACTTAGCCGTGGGTGCCTACGTGAATCTGGTTTGTCACCCGGATCGCAGGGTCGCGCGGGCGCTGGTGCGCGGTGGGCTGACCACTTTTGCTCGATTTTCAGTCATGCACGGTGAGGTAGCGGGTCCAGCGGATGACGAGAGCCGCAAGGTGCTGGAGACGCTGCACGACGGTTACGATATGCAAGCGCACACTAGGGGAGATTCGGTGCAGGCCACGTTGCTCAACGACGATTTCGTAGACCGCTACGCCATTGCCGGTCCGCCCGATTACTGCATCGAAAGATTGCAGGAACTGGCCTCTTTGGGGGTCGACAAGGTGATTATCAGCGGACCTACCGCGGGTACAGACCGGACGGAAGCGCGAAAAGCCCTGACGCTTCTGGACGAGGCCGTGGTGGCGCAGTTTTCCTGATCGGTTTTCGTTTTTCAGGCCGTCTCAGTAGCCGGCTTCACCGCGGAGGATGAGCGCCGCGTATTCGGCATCCAGTACCTCATAGAGGGCTTTGCCGGGCTTCATGACAAACAGCGGGTCGGCGATCCTGGCAGGGTCATAGCCTTCCTCTTTCAGCTGGCCTTTGACCATCTTGAAAGTGCCTGTCACGTCGATTTCGGGCTCGACCCTCAGGAACACGGGCCGTGCGTACGGCGGCAACTGCTCGCCGACGTAGCGGGAAAAAGCTTCCAGGTCCAGAGTGTCCGCAACGTCTTCCAGGATGAGGGCGGCCATCCCGGCACGACCGTCCGCGCCGGGTACGTTGACGCCGTAGACGTTGCAGTACTTGACGTCGGGGAAACCGTTGATGATCTCGCCAACCTCATTGGTCGACACGTTTTCCGACTTCCAGCGAAAAGTGTCGCCCACCCGGTCGACAAACTGATAGTGGTCGAACCCCAGGCTGAAGCCAACGTCCACCGTCTTCATCAGATCACCTGAGTTGAACCAGGCATCTTCGTCCTCAAAGACGTTGCGGAGGATCTTGCTCTCTGTGGCCTCTTTGTTCGTATAACCCTCGAATACCGCCTCCGCATTGATGTTACCGAGCAGCAACCCCGGCTCTCCCGGGTTCACCTCAACGCAGTGGCCGCTCGCATTTTTGATGATCTCGTCTGCGGCAACGTCGTATTTAACCAGTGCGATCCTGGCGGATGTCATTCCCACGGTGCAGTCTTTGTTGAGAATGTTCGCGAAAGCTACGTTGCCTTCGCTCGCGCCGTAGAACTCCGTGATGCGCTTGATCCCGAAACGGTTCTTGAACTCGTGCCAGATGTCGGGCCGCAGACCGTTGCCGATGGTGCGGGTCAGCGGGTTCCGGTGATCGTCGGCCTTAACCTCCGTGTTCAAGAGGTAGCGGCACAGCTCACCGATGTATACGAAGCAACTGGTGTCGTGCTCGCGGACCTCGCTCAGGAAGTTGCTGGCCGAAAACTTCCGGCGCAGAAACATGCTGGCGCCCGAAGAGAAGGCGGCGCCCGCGCCAATCATCAGGCCGGTGCCGTGATACAGCGGCAGGCAGAGGTAAATGCGGTCTTCTTCGGAGCATTTCAACCCGGCTTTGTGAGACAGGGTGGCGCTGCCGAGGTAGCGCCGGTTGGACAGTACCGCTGCCTTAGGCAGGCCGGTAGTTCCAGAGGTGAAGATGTAGAAAGCGTTTTCACCCAGGGTTCGTCCAGCGGTGTCCGACGGGTTGCTTTCAGACTCAACCCTGCTCAAAGCTCCGAGATCCAGTGCCCAGCCAGGAGCATCGCTGCTGCCGGTGTCGGCGACCCACAGAAAGTCTGCGCCGGCTTGAAGGGCGAGCTCTTCCCGGACCTCCCCCAGCGCGTCGGCAAGCTCTGCTCCGAAGATGCACTTGGCGGAATCCGTCACGGATACACAATGAACCAGCGGCCGGCCTCGCAGATTCGTGTTGATCAGAGCGGCAACGACGCCGAGTTTGTTGAGGGCGATCACCGTCGCCAGAAACTCGATGCGGTTCTCCATGAACAGACTGGCCGTGTCGCCTGGCTGCAGTCCCTGCGCCTTGAATACGCAGGCATAACGATTCGCCAAAGCGTTTAGATCGCGCCAGGACATGGTTCGACCTTCAAACAGAACCGCGGGATGGTCGGGAATGCGCGCTGTTGTCTGCTCGATGCGGGCCGAGAAGCAGTCCCGTTCATGCAGCGGCCGCTGCTGCATGCCCTTCTTCAAAGCCAGCAGGGTGGGTACCTGGGCTAGGGTGCGGGCAGCGTCAACGATTCCCATTGTTCATCCGATCGGCGGCCTCAAGTTAACGTGGTGGCGCGCACCATAGCCCGACGTTCTCCCCCCTTCAACCTGATTATGTCATGCTCGGTAAAGGAAAACTCGTGAGTTTAGCTGGAGGGCGAAATGAATCAGTGGCAAGTAGGCGAGGTCAGAATCACGCGCATCGTGGAAATGGAAATCGCTGGGGGTACGCGTTTCATCCTCCCCGATGCGACTCGCGAGGCCTGTCTGCCCATCAGCTGGCTGCAGCCTCACTTCATGGATGCGCAGGGCAACCTGATCATGAGCGTTCATGCGCTTGTGGTGGATACCGGCGATCGGCGCATCATCGTGGATACCTGCATTGGTAACGACAAGGTGCGTTCGATTCCCACCTGGTCGAATCTGCAGACGGAGTTTCTCAGTGACCTCAAGGCCGCCGGTTATCCCCGCGAATCCATCGACACCGTGCTCTGCACGCATCTCCATGTCGACCATGTGGGCTGGAATACGATGCTGGTCGATGGCGCCTGGGTGCCTACCTTTCCCAACGCTCGATACCTTCTGGCTGAGAATGAGTGGCGCTACTGGGACGGCGTTGATGACGACCCGCTGAACGCGGGCATTCTGGACGATTCGGTACGTCCGGTATTTGAGGCTGGCCTGGTGGATCTCATCGGCTGGGAGCATCAGGTCTGTGAATCGGTTCGCCTCAAGCCCACGCCCGGCCATACCCCGGGTCACGTCAGCGTGCTCATCGAATCAGCGGGGCAGACGGCGCTCATCACCGGCGACTGCATTCACCATCCGTGTCAGATGACCCGTACCGACTGGTGCAGCTCGGCAGACTATGATGCGGAGCAGGGGCGGTCCACTCGGGAATCCCTCCTGGCGCAGTACGCCGAGCAGCCTGTGCTGGTTATCGGCACTCACTTCGCCACCCCAACGGCCGGGCGGGTCAGAAAGCGTCCGGAAGGCGGTTACTGGCTGGACGTGGAGTCGTCTTCCGGCCGCTGATTTGCGCCGCCCGATGGCGAGGGGTCTGAGGGCGATACGTGGTTCAGGCGGGCCTCTCTCGCCAGCGCCGCCATCCAGTCGTCGATCTTGTGACGCGCCAGGGGCACGTCGAGGGCAACAAAAGCCACTCCCAGCGGAAACATCCAGAAGCCAAGAATCGGCAGAAACCCGAACACGCCGCCCACCATCAGCATGAAGCCGATAAGCGAGCGCATGCCCGGCGCGACGTGATTCTGCCCCCAGTAAAGGGACCGGTAGCAGGTGGCGGCGATGCGGCGTTTCAGCTCGCCTTTGTGCATCGCCCGTTACTCCTGGCGGTCACACCATTACCGGCCTGGTCATACCATGACCGGTCCGTCGCTGGGCGCGTCGTGACTGTCCGGGTGAGCCCGTCTGAGCAGATCCGGGTCAATGGATCGAAACCGGTAGCAGCCGTCCTCGTGAAGGGTGCGCTCGATCCGGTTGCGATGCATCAGCAGATGCAGATGTGCGATGGCCTCGCCCAGGGCCATCATCATCTGCCGCGGGTCCAGCTTTCTGGCGAACAGCACGGGCAGTAGATCTTTGGCGACCGCCGGCTCCACGCAGTGCTCCTCGATCGCCAGCATGCGATCCTCGTGATGACCGATGAGCTCACGCAAGCGCTCTCTGACCCCATTGAAGGGCAGGTTGTGCGCCGGCAGTACGAGGATATCCGCCGGCAGCTTCAGCAGCCGGTCGTGGGACTCCATCCAATCCTTGAGTGGGTTTGCATCCGGCTCCGTGGGGTGAACGCTTACATTGCTGGTGATGATGGGCAGAATCTGGTCGCCCGAAATCATGATCTTCAGCGATGAGCAGTACAGGCAGGCATGCTCGGGCGAGTGGCCTGAACCTACGAGTATCTGCCAGTCGTGATTGCCGATGGTCAGTACGTCGCCATGCTGCAGCCGATTGTAGCCGGCGGGCATCTCGGGCATGGACATTCCCTCGCTGGAACGTTGTTCCCACATCCGGCGCAGCTTTTCGAGATAGTCGACGGGCATGCCGGCGCGCTGGTAGAACGCCTGTCCCAGCCAGCTTGACTGATAGGAAGGACCGCCGCCGGAAAAAGCCCGGGCCTGATAGTACTCGGCTCGGGTCATGTACAGCGGGCAGCGAAACTGATCCGTGATCATCTTGGACTGGCCAATGTGATCGGGATGCATGTGGGTGCAGATCACCCCTTTGACCGGCCGGTCGCCGAGTTCCCGGGAGAACACTTCCTGCCACAGATCGCTGATATCGGTGAGAGCAAGCCCCGTATCAACCACCCACCAACCGTCTTTATCTTCCAACAGGTACAGGTTGATATGATTCAGCGACCCCCCGCCCATGGGCATGGTTAGCCAGCGCACGCCGTCGGCCACCTCCACCGTGGTGCCGGGGCTGGGGTGCTCGGCGTAGGGATAGGTCAGCTGGCTCATGATGCACCACGCGGGTTTCCGTGAATGCGCCAGTATAGCGAAAAAAGCCTGGAGACCGGCGAATGCCAATCTCCGCAGGGCGCAGGCGGGTGACGCCTATTCCAAAATACTCGCCAAATGGACATCAATTTGAAACATCAGGTGTGCAATGCAGCGGGCCGTGCTTTAGATTGATTCCGCAAGGCAGAGAGATAAGGGAGGGGCCGCACATGCCAATGAACGTGAAACCGGTATCAACGCTGGACAATGAGATCAACGAGATCCGTCTGGCTACCGCGGAAATCGTCAATCAGGAAATCTTGCCGCTGGAAGGCAGGCTCTGGGGCTGGTTGTCCGACAGCGCCAACGCTCCGAATGAGGTTGTTGCCGAAGGCAAGGCGCTACGGCGGCAGATTCAGGAAAAGGTCAAGGAGGCAGGTTTGTGGGCGCCGCATCTGCCCCGCGAGTTCGGTGGCATGGGCCTGTCGTTTCTGCAGCACGCATATATGAACGAGGTGCTTGCCTACAGTCCCGGTGCGGCCTCGCTGTTCGGCGTCGTGGCGCCGAACTCGGGCAATCAGAAGATTCTGGTGAAGTACGGCACGCCGGAGCAGCACGAGAAATGGCTGCAACCGCTGACCAACGGCACCATGCAGTCCGGCTTCTCCATGACGGAACCCGACAAGCCGGGCTCAGATCCTCGCTCCATCACGACGCGGGCCGAACTGGACGGTGACGAATGGGTCATCAATGGGCACAAGTGGTTCACGTCGAACGGCTACGCCGCCGACTTCTACATCGTCATGTGTCGCACCGCCGACGCGGACGGTTCGGGTGCCGCCAATGACAAAATGACCCAGATCATCGTGCCGAAAGACACACCCGGCGTGAACATCGTGCGCGGGGTGCCGGTCTGGGGCCGTTCGTCCAGCCACTGCGAGATCATTTATGACAACGTGCGCGTGCCGAAGGAAAATCAACTCGGCCGCACCGGCACCGGGCATCAGGCGGCTCAGGATCGGCTGGGCGCCGGCCGCGTATATCACTGCATGAATTCTATCGGCTCGATGTGGCGCGCCTTTGATCTCATGATCGAGCGGTTGATGACGCGCGAGGTTCACGGTGGCGAAAAACTGGAAAGCAAGCAGTTCATGCAGGGGTTCATTGCGGAAAGCTACATGGACATCCAGAGCGCGCGGCTGATGACCATCGACTGCGCGGAGAAAATGGAGAGCGGGGCGGATCCCCGCGCGGACATTTCGGCGATCAAAATCTTCGTGCCTGCCGCTTACCATCGGGTGGTAGACAGGGCCATACAGGTTTGGGGTGCCGCCGGTGTCAGTGGCGATCTGCCTCTGGCCAGCATGTATCAGGGTGCCCGGACGCTGCGCCTGGCGGACGGTCCGGACGAGGTGCACAAGATCCTCATCGCCAAGCTGGTTCTACGTCGTTATCATGCAGGGGAGGCCTGGGATTTCGGTAACTGATCTATGGCCCGGGCTCCGCGGTTTTCAGGCCGGCTGTGCCTGCTCTTCGCGGACGAACAGCATCATCACGAAGCCTAGGCTGAGCAGAATGATGAGCGAGGCGAACCCGGCGCGCTGGCTGTGAAAGGTGCTGGTGAAAGCGCCCACCAGCAGCGGGGCCAGGAACGCGGTTGCGGTTCCCGACAGCGCGTACAGGCCGAAAAACTGAGTCATCATGGACGGCGGCGCGATGCGCGCCATCATCGTTCGCGCGGAGGCAAAGCCAACCGTTATGAACATGGCGAAAATTTGCGTGTTTCCGAAATAAAGTATCTCGGGAAGGGTGTTGAAGTAGGGCAGCGACCAGATGGCGGCGTCGCCCTGGTTTGGAACAGAGTAAGGCACAAACAGTATCGAGTCAGGCTGAATGTTGACCCCCACTGCCAGCAGTGACGCCGTTCCGCCGACGGCCAGCAGCACGGCCCGCTTTGACCCCAGGCGGTCGTCGAGGTAGCCGCCGAGAACCGCCCCGATGGCCGCTGAAAAGCTGGTAATGATGCCGAACAGCAGCAGCTCAGTCGTGCCCCATCCGAAGGTGCCCGCTGCGTAAACGCCGCCGAAAATGAGCACCCCGGCCATGCCGTCGTTGAAGATCATCCGCGTGATCAGATACAGGCCGACGTTGGCAAAGTGGCGCAGCTGACGGAGCGTGCGCCACACCTCAGTCAACCCTTCCTTGATGGCCTGGCCGATGGGCTTGCCGGCGTCAGCGCCGTCGGGCGTGAACAGCACCAAAGGCAGCGTGAACAGCATAACCCACAGGGCCACCATGGGTCCGACGATGCGGTCCGGCTCGGCGGTGGCGGGGTCGAGACCGAAAAGCGGCCGCTCGGGTATGAATGACCACTCGCTGTTCCCCGGCAGGGCGAACGCATAGAGCACGAATATCATAAGCAGCAGACCCGCCAGGTTGCCGTAGGCCAACGCCAGCCCGGAAACCATGCCCACTTTGCTTGCCGGCGCCACGCTGGGCAGCATGGCGTTGTGAAAGACAGCGGAATATTCGAACAGGATGGCGACGATGATAAGGAGACCCAGGGTCGGCAGGATCCCTATGCCGCCGCCCCCGGGCTCGGCATACCACAGCAGGAAAATGCCTGGCACCATCAGTGCGACGAAAATGGCGATCCAGGGTTTGCGCCGCCCCTTCTTGTCCGCAATGGCGCCGAGCAGCGGTGCGGTCACGGCGATCAGCGCGCCGGAGACGCTGTTGGCGTATCCGAGCAGCGTTTGCCCGCGAACGGGATCTCCTACCACGGTTCCGCTGAAATAGGGGGCGAAGATGTAGATCGTCACCAGGATGACGTAGGGATTACGCGCCCACTCAAAGAGTGCCCAGCTCTGATAGCCCAAGGGTCCGGCCGCAGTGGTCCCCGCAAGGGACAGCTGATTCATGCGTGGCGCCTCTCCTCCGGACGGTAAGCGAACGAGTGTAGCACCCGTCGGTCATCTGCTAACATCAGGCGCTGAGGTTGCCGGCCTGGGGTGGGCCCGCGCAGGCAAGACGGCCGGTCGACGATGTCGATGCGGCAAAGTGGGTTTGGGGGAGGTCCAGATGCCGATTCTGACTACCGCGGAGCGCGATGATTTTCTTGCGGAGCCAGGCGTTCTCATGCGCGTGGCCGTGGTTCGAGAGGATGGCAGCCCTCTGGTCACCCCGATCTGGTTCCTTCACGAGGACGGTGCAATTTATTTCACCCCGCGAGAGAATTCCGAATGGTTCCGCTGTTTGCGTAGTGATCCTAGAGTGGCGCTGTGCATCGACGAGCAGCCGCTGCCTTACCGAAAGGTCATTGCCGAGGGTCGCGCCGAACTGGTGCACGACGTCGGCGAGGACGATCAGTGGCGAGACCTATACCGGCGGATCGCCGGGCGATACGTCCCGGCGCAGGCCGCCGAGGATTACATACAGAACACCATCGACCAGCCTCGGGGTCTGTTTCGACTCCGGCTGGCCGACGCCGTTGTGAAGAGCTGGCGTATGCCGCTGGAAGGGGAGGCGCCGGAAGGCATCTGGCACCAGCGATACTACAAGCCGGATACCAAGTTCAGCCGTTAGGAGAAGCCGACATGCGATGTCCAAAATGCCCAGGCACCCTGGAACAGAAAACCTACGGACGCAAGATTACCGTGAACCGATGCTCGGACTGTGGCGGCCTCTGGTGCAAACCCGAGGTGCTGCTGGAAATGAAGCGGGAGTGGATGTCCGAAGCCGTGCTCGATTCCGGTGACCCGAAAGTCGGTCAGGCGCTTAACAAGCTCGATGATATCAAGTGTCCGGAGTGCGGCATTGACATGGATAAGACCATGGACGAAAAGCAGTTCCACATCTGGTACGAGACCTGCAGCAACTGCGGCGGTATATATCTCGATGCTGGAGAGTTCACCGATCTCAAGTACGACACCTTCATGGATCGCATCCGGGGGTTGGTGAAGGGTCGGCGTCCCTCTGCCTGAAAGCGTGGCTCGCTTGTGACCGGTTGACTTCTGCCGGCCTAGAAAAGGCTGTCGAAGTCTATGGGCGCGTTGCTCTGCCGTGATTCCCGAATGCACTTTGCCAGCACGCTGACACCGTCGCTGATCTCCGCCTGGCAGAGATGGCCAAAGGCCAGCCGCAGATAGGGCACGTCCGCTGCCGCCACGTGAAAGGATGAGCCCGGCAGGTAGCTCACCCCCCGGGACTGGCTCAGTTGCCAGAGCTTTCTTCGATCGACGTCCTCCGGCAGGCGCACCCATACGAACAGGCCGCCGGCCGGCGTGGACCAGCGGCAAGTGTCCGAGAGCTCGTCCGCCAGCCCAACGAGCAGGAGGTCGCGTTTCACCTTCAGGGCGGCGTTGGTAATTGCCGCGTGCTGCCAGATGCCGTTCTCGTAGAACACCGCTGCGATGGCCGCTGCCAGCAGATTACCGCCCGCGTCGTTGCGGTGTTCAAGCACCCTTTCTAACACTGGCGGGCGGGCGATGAGATAGCCAAGGCGAAGGCCGGGCCCGAGAATTTTTGATAGTGAGCAGATGTAGATCTGCGCCGGGCTGTCGTCCAGGCTGTACAGCGCAGGCTCGACGGGGCCCTCGTAGTGCACGTCCGCGTAGCAGTTGTCTTCTACCACCGGCACCCGGAAATGCCGGGCCAGCGCGATCAGTCCCAGTCGCTCAGCTTTCGGCATGGTAGCCCCGGTCGGGTTCTGATACGTGCTGATGGTATAGATGAACTTTGCCTGGCGCCCCTCCTGCGCCAGCCTGTGCAGGCGTTTTTCCAGCGCGTCCAGGCGCATGCCTGTCTCCGAGACAGGTATGCCTTCCATGCGAAACTTGAGGGAACGATAGGCGGACAGCGTGCCCGGGTAGCTGAATTCTTCGACGATGACAGTGTCGCCCGGCGCCTCCTGCAGGGTCTGCGCGGCCAGGGTTACGGCCTGCATGGAACCGTTGGTCAGGACGATCTGGTCCGGATCGACGGCAATTCCCTCCCGCTCCTGTTCCCGCCTGGCCATGGCCTCGCGAAGGCCGCGATGACCGAGGGGTCCGGGGTAACGAGTCAGGGCAACGGCTTCTTCTTCGATCGCTCGCAGCGCTGCGGCTTTCAGAGCCTCGACAGGAAAAGTATCCGGGTCAGCCCGCCCGCTGCCGAAGTCGTAGTTGAGATTGCTCATGCCGATTTCGGGCTCCAGCGAGATGAGAATCAGCCCAGCTCATCGTTGCTCATCTGGGGTCTCGGATTGGAGTATCGTAGCATGCAGGTACTGCCGGAATATCGTGGGTGGGGAGGGTAACGTATGAGCATTCAGCTTCCCGTGTGCAACGTGTTTATCCGTCGCGACGGACAGGTGCATCATTTCTGGTGTTCCGAGATGTAATTTGCCGATTCGCCCTGGCACCCGTGGCACCTGGATTTGCTTTTCCCGCTGTGGAACCACTTGGACCTGAGGCCGGAAGGCCGAGGGACGTTCTTTCCATCGCTGACCTATCAGGAGTAGCCCGTGGCCTTCGCGACAAAGCCAGATTCCCCTGTCGACATCTACTACACCGATACCGGTAGCGGCCGTGAGGTGATCTTTTTCTGCCACGGCGCGGGCGGTAACAGCACCAGCTGGTGGCAGCAGATACCGGTCTTTGCTGACACATACCGTTGTCTGGCCCACGATCATCGAGGTTTCGGCCGGTCGCCGTGCACCCCGGATCAGTTTCAAGTTGAAGCCTTTGCGGACGATGCCATTGCTGTGCTCGATGCCGCGCACGTTTCCAACGCGCATTTCGTCTGCCAGTCCATGGGCGGCTGGACCGGGGTGCGGATGGCGCTGAAGCATCCCGATCGGGTCCGCTCCCTGGTGCTGTCGGATACCATCGGCGGGATAGCGCTACCGTCCGGCATGGAGAGCATGCGAACCATGGACGCCCGGGCCAGAGCGGCGGGCGCGCTGACCCCCGCGCTCGCGTCAGACTATCCGCGGCGGAACCCTACAGGCGCGTTCCTCTATCAGGAGCTTTCCGCATTCAACATCGTCGCGTTTGCAAGCCGCGGCGCTCTGCAGAAACTATTCGAGCCTGAAAGCTTCGTACCCCTGGATTCTGCGTCCTCGCTCAATCTGCCGGTGCTGATCGTGACTTCGAGCAAGGATCTCATCTGGCCACCCGAGGTCCTGCGCGAGCTGGCCGGGTATCTGCCGGACGTCAGGGTGGTGGAGGTGGACTCCGGGCATTCCCCATACTTCGAAAATCCGCTGGCATTCAACGCGGCTGTGATGGAATTCCTCGATTCGCAGCCCGCGTCTTGACAGGTTCGGAGGTCGGGCGCAAGATTCCGCGCCTCATGAAATCTGCACGAGCGGCCGAATGATTTTCTTTGATTGGAAAACACAGATCACCACCCGGGCTTATGCCCTGGCGGTCCCTTGCGCCCTGCACGGGGACCACATGGTGGCGACCTCTGCGCGAGGAGGACACGGCTCCAGCGGATGACTTTCTGAGACAGCGTCGAGCATTCAGAGAAACCCCGAAGAGCCGCAAGCCTTCGGGGTTTTTTCGTTTTCGGGCCCCGAAGTCGCAAGCAAAAGGAAGCGACCGATGGGAGAGTAGCGATGTCTCGGCTACACACCGATGACAGACTGACGCGCAACCTGCGCACCACGCTTATTCTGGCGTTCTTCCAGGTTTTCCTGGTGATCATGCCCGTCGCGGTGCCATTCTTTCAGTCGAAAGGGTTGTCCATGCAGGAAGTTTTCTCCCTGCAGGCGCTCTTCGGCCTGGCGGTGCTGGTTACTGAAGTTCCGTCGGGATACGTGGCTGATCTTATCGGCAGGCGACAGACGCTGATCGTCGGAGCGGTCTTCGCCGGTTTCGGCAACAGCCTGCTGGTGGTTGCTGACGGGTTCTGGGGCCTGGCTGCTTTCGAGCTTGCCCTGGCCATCAGCCACAGCCTGATTTCCGGTGCCGATATCGCCATTCTTTACGATACCGAGCTGGCGTTGCAGCGTGGCGAACATGAGCAGCGGCAGGTGGTTGGGCGCCTGTATGCGGTTCGTACGCTGTCAGAAGCCGCAGCGGCGGTGACCTGCAGCCTGCTGCTGCTGTGGTCCATGGAGCTGGCGGTTTATGTTCAGGCGGTGGTCGGCTGGATTCCTTTGCTACTGGCCTTCGGCCTGGTAGAACCGCCTGGACGGCGCCTGGAACAGTCGGGTCATCTGCAGAATATGTGGCGTATCTGCCGTTATCTCGTTGGTCACAGCCGGGTGATGGTGCTTGTTCTGCTGACCCTGTGCATCTGGAGCCTGACGACCTTCTACGCGGTTTGGCTGTTGCAGAAGCTGTGGGACCTGCAGGGTGTCGGCATCAGCCATTTCGGCTATCTCTGGGCGGTATTGAGCCTGGCGGCGGCGCTGGCCGGACGCTGGGCCCATATCGCCGAGGAGCGCTTCGGCACCTCTGGTGTGCTGGTGTTCATAGGTCTTGCGCCGATGCTGGGGTATGTCGGGCTCGATCTGCTGGGGCCGCTGGGTGCCTACGCGGCCAGCATGACGTTCTGGGTGGCACGCGGCGTTGGCCTGGTAATTCTGCGCGATGCGCTCAACAGCCGGGTGCCCGGCGAGTACCGGGCCACGGCCAACTCGCTGGCGAGCTTCGGTTTCCGAGGGGCTTTCGTGGTCACTGGCCCCTGGATTGGCTACACCTTTGATCTGTGGGGCATGAGCACGACACTGTGGTTGCTGGCTTTCGGAACGCTGGTAATCTTCGTCGTGCTGATCGTTCCGTTGATACTGGCGGCCAGAGCCGAGGTTGCCTTGCAGAAACAAGAGCAGAAACAAGAGCAGAAACAAGAGCAGAAAGAAGAGCAGAAGCCGGTGCCGGAACCGGCAGGGTAACTCCGGCGGCTGCGTCTGCCGCGTCGCGGCGGCGCAGCCTCGGAGGTCGCCGTGTCGCGTTGGGTGCTGCTGCGGTTAATGCCGCACCCAGAGCGCGTCGGAGACCAGGCAGATGCCGCCGGAACGGGACAAGAGTGTGCGAACGCCGTCGACTATCCGCTGGACCGTCTCGTCGTCATCGCAGGCGATGATGAAAACGCAGTTCGTGAGGGTTCCCGTTGGATCATCACCTCGGCGTAAGCCTCGATCACCGCGGCCGCTGGCGCGGGGAATGAGCGTGTAGCCGGGTGCGCCCAGTTCATCCAGACGGCCAGCCATGCGCCCCGACAGCGCTTCTTCTATGACGATTTCAACTCGCTTGCAGGCTTTCATAGTGCTTCCTGGACTAGGTGCTGAGGGCCCATCTCAGTACCTGATGATAAAGGGGGATACCCACCAGAAGGTTGAATGGAAAGGTGATCGCCAGAGACATTGGAAGATAGATGCTCGGGCTGGCCTCTGGAAGTGCCAGGCGCAGCGCCGCGGGAACCGCGATGTAGGAAGCGCTGGCGCCGAGGATGGTTAGGAGCAACGCGTCGCCCTCGGGCAGGTTCAGCAGCAGAGCCAGGGTTCCCGCCAGCACCGCGTTGCCGATGGGCAGCACGATGGCGTAAATCATCAGTCGGACCAGCGGAAGCGGTGCATCCGTGCGACGTGAGTTCGATCCGAGCTCCTGCAGGCGCCTGGCAGCAACGATCCCCATGTCGAGCAGGAACAGACACAGCATGCCGATGAAGAGCTCGCCGACGAAGCCATGGATCTGGGCCATTCCGCGGCTGCCCGTTACGGCACCGATGATCATGCTGCCGACGATGAGGAAGACCGACCCGTTCAGACAGCTTTCCCGCAGCAGCTCTCTCCAGGATATCCCGTCCGAATCGTAGCTGTTGCCCGCGCCGGCACCCAATACCGCCTCGGGACCTTTTGCCGCTTCGGCGGCTTTTGCGCGCTCTGCAATCTTCAATCGGTAGAGCAGGATGCCCACAATAATGGCAGGGGATTCCATGAGCGCCATCGCGGCGACCAGGTGGCCGCTCCAGGCGATGTTGCTGGTATCTAGGTAGGCGGTACAGGTAACGAAGGTCACCGCGCTGACGGAACCGTAGGTGGCCGCGACGGCGGCCGCGTCCGCGGCAGGCAGACGTCTTGAGAGCAGGAAGAAGACGAGCAGGGGGATCACGACGGACAGCGCGACGGCAGCTAGAAGCCCCTGCCAAACCGTAGCGTCCAGCGAGCTTTCCGCCAGCGCGACGCCGCCTTTGAAACCTATGGCGAACAGCAGATACAGCGATAGAAACTTCGCGATTTGAGTAGGTATTTCAAGGTCCGAACGGAGAAAGGCTGCCGCTGCTCCGAGAAAGAAGAACAGCAGTGGGGGCGAGCTGAGGTTGGCTAGAAAAAGTGAGTCCAACCGGCCTAACCGCTTCGCGTGACGCGCTCAACCTTTGCCATAACCTGCTGTTCGAGGTTGGCCCGGTGGGCCTTCAGGCGCTCGCGCAGCCCCGGGTTGCCTATGCCGAGCATCTGCGCCGCCAGCAATCCGGCGTTGGCGCCGTTGTCTATAGCCACTGTGGCCACAGGGACGCCGGCGGGCATCTGCACGATGGACAGCAGAGCATCTTGTCCGTTGAGTTTTGTTGCGCTGATGGGGACGCCAACCACTGGAATGACGCTGAGCGCGGCTACCATGCCGGGAAGATGGGCTGCACCCCCAGCCCCGGCAATAATGACGCCGAACCCACGTGATTCAGCTTCCCGCGCGTAGCTGAACAGCCGGTCAGGGGTGCGGTGGGCGCTGACAATGGTTAGCTCGTATTCGACTTGCAGTTCGGAAAGCGCGGTTGCAGCTTTTTCCATGACCGGCAGGTCTGAGTCGCTGCCCATGATGATGCCCACGCGAGCGGACATCAGGAAGCGATAGCCAGCTGTGGAGCCAGAGTTTCGATGGTCGCGTTCAGCAGGGTCCTCGCCGTTCCGGGTTCGTCCTGCAAGCAGGTGATATGCCCCATTTTTCGTCCCGGTCGTGGTTCGCGTTTACCGTACCAGTGAACGAAGACGTTTTCAGCGCGCGCGCCCGGGTCGGCATTCAGCTTGGGCTCCGTTTGCGATGCCGCTGTGGCGCCCAGAAGGTTGCGCATGATGGCTGGTCTTGCTTGTGTGACCTGACCCAGGGGCAATCCGGCGATGGCACGGATATGCTGTTCGAACTGCGACGTCGGGCAGGATTCGAGGGTATGGTGACCGGCGTTGTGGACCCGGGGTGAGATCTCGTTGATGAACAGCGTCTGCTCTGCGCTCAGAAACAGTTCCACTGCAAACAGCCCGACACCGCCGAGACGCTCCACCGCGTATGTGGCTATTGCCTCAGCTCGTTTTGCGATGCCGGTGCTGACGTCCGCCGGGGACGTAACTTCCAGCAGCACGTTCTGCACAGGATCGAAGGTCATGCTGACCGGCGGGTACGCCATCAGGCTGCCGTCATGGCCGCGAGCAACCAGCACGGCAATTTCCCGGGCATTTGGTAGATAGTGTTCCACAACGCTGGGGACCGGCCAGAAATTCCGCATATCCTCCTCGGTCTTTAAGATCTGCACCCCTCGTCCATCGTAGCCTCCCAGCTGAGCTTTCTGCACCAGAGGCAGTCCAAATTTCCGGGTCAGGCGTTCCGGTCTCGGAAAGGTTGCAGGCAGAGCCCGAAATGGCAGCGTAGGCAGGCCGCTGCGGACGAGCCACTTTTTCTGCAGCGCTTTGTTCTGCAGCTTCTGCAGAACGCTCACACCAGGAGCAACTCGTACCTTGCCCCGCCTTTCCGCGTCGGCCAGAGAAAGCAGAACCTCTGGCCCGATGGATTCAATCTCGAAGGTGATGACGTCGCTGGCAGCTGTGAGCCGCGTAGCGGCATCTACACTGTCCAGGCTGCCGATCACCAGACGGTCAGCGGTGTGGGATGCCGGGCTCTCGGGATCGGAAGTGAGGACGATGGTCTCCATGTGCAGCTTTCTTGCCGCCTGGCAAAGGTAGCGCCCCAGCTGACCGCCGCCGAGAATTCCTACGCGCAGGGGCACGTCAGCCGTCCTCGCCGCCGAAGAAGCCCAGCAGGTGCAGCAGGCTTGCGAACAGATTGTAGATCGCGACAAACAGCGTCACGGTGGCCATGATGTAGTTGGTCTCGCCGCCGCTGATGATGTTCTGCGTCTCGTACATGATCAGCCCGCTCATGAGGAGGACGAAGATTCCCGACACTGCCAATGACAGGGCGGGAAGCTCGAAGAATATGGCAGCCAGACCAAGGCCGAAGGCGGTGAGGACACCGACGAATAAAAACGTGCTGAACTGGAGCATGTTTGGGGCCCTGCTCGAGCGGGCGTACGCGGAAAGGCCGAGGAAAGTGAAGCCGGTTACGGCCAATGCCGAGCCGATGAGTGCTGTCCCGTTTGCCAGGCCCAGATAAGCGTTCAGTAACGGCCCGAGGGTGTAGCCCATGAAGCCGGTCAGTGCGAACACGGACGCCAGGCCCCAGACGCTGTTTCTGAGGTGCGAAGTGAGAAACAGCAGGCCAAAGTAGCCGCCAAGCGTTAGCAGAATGCCAGGCGCTGGCAGCTGCAGTGAAGCCGTTGTGGCTGCGATGATTGCGCTGAATGCCAGGGTCATTGACAGCAATCGGTAGGTATTGCGAAGTACCGCGTTTCCGGCCAGTTCCGGCGTCGCGGATTGTGCGCCCGGTCGCGCAAGAACGGCAGCGTCTGCCCGCGCCGCCTGAACTTGTGCCGTCGAAACATTCTGGTATTTCGAGTCTGCCATGATGTATTGCTCTAGTTGGAACAGGGCCTCACCCTACAGTTATTGGCATATCGAACAAGTCGTTCTTTTTGTGTTAACAGGAAGCTTTTTCCGAATAATATGTATTCGTAAAATCCGAGCTTTTGATTAAGATGATTCGGTTGCCCCTGAGTAATTTCTGGAGGCAGACTTCGCTGAGAAGCAACTTTCCCGCACAGCGGCTTTGGAACTCAGCTGATTGGAGACCGCCGTGAAGAATGGATTACGAGGGAGGCCCGGGTGCGCCATTTGAACTACAACCATCTCTTGTACTTCTGGACGGTCGCCCGCGAGGGCAGCATCGCTCGGGCTTCCGAAGTGCTGCACCTAACGCCTCAAACCATTAGCGGCCAGTTGAAGCTGCTTGAAGAGTCTGTCGGTGAGGCGCTGTTCCAGCGGGTGGGGCGGGGGCTAGTGCTGACAGATGCAGGTCAGCTGGTCAATGAGTACGCGGATGAGATCTTCTCGCTGGGGGCAGAGTTAACGCAGCGGATTCGCGGCAAGCAGCCTGGAAGCCCGGTATCGCTCAATGTCGGGATAGTGAGTTCGATCGCCAAGCTCATCGCTTATCGAATTCTGGAACCTGCTCTGCAGATCGAAGATCCAATCCGGATCCTCTGCTGGGAAGGCGATCTGGAAAAGCTGCTGGGAGATCTGGCGGTACACCGGCTCGACCTGGTGCTGTCGGATCGGTCAATTCCCACCGGGCTTAACGTCAAGGCTTACAACCATGCCCTCGGCGAAAGCGAGATTTCCTTTTTTGTTCAGAAGCGCCTTGCAGCCCGGTACGCGCGGAATTTCCCTCAGTCCCTTGATCAGGCGCCTATGCTGATGCCCGTGAACACCAGCGCTCTTCGGCGAAGTCTTGATGAATGGTTCGACAGCGTCGGCGTCGCACCGCGGATTGTCGCCGAGTTTGCCGACAGCGCGCTGTTGAAGGCGTTTGGGGAAGCCGGCATTGGGATATTTCCGGCCCCGAGCGCAATATCCGCTCAGATCGAAGACATGTATCACGCGCGGAGCATCGGAACGACCGCTGAGATAAAAGAGTCCTTTTTTGCCATCTCCCCGGAGCGCAAGCTCAAGCATCCCGCCGTAGTTAAGATAACCGAATCTGCGCGCGCCAGACTTTTCAGTTAGTTGCCGTTCGTAGCCTTCCTGACGCTTTGTGCTGCAGGCTTCGAGCAATCGCCCGGCGGGCCCGTGCAGTTGTGTCGTTGATGGCAGTCTGTCCGTCGCGGTGGCGGGTTTCAAGCTGGAGATGCGAACCATCTTCTCCGCGACCTTCTAACTTGCAGAGGTAGCGTATTTCTCCATCTGCCGCCGCCCGGAACGCAGAGAATTTGATGTTGGCGCTTTTCAGGCTTCCCGCGAGGGGGGCAAGGGTCAGGCCAACCTGCCGTTCCAGGATTGGCAGCCATCGAGTTTGCAGTTCCGGATCTAAATCAAAGCGAATTGCCATGGTGAAGCTTCAGTTGATGAATGCACGTACCTTACGATGCGATGCTCAGCAAACAAGCAGAAATATCCGGCTGATGGCTTCGGCTGAGTCGAAGTCCGCTCGAAACAGGCGCGCACACGTCCGACGCTGCGGTGGCGTCTGGCTGACGTCTGTTCGACTCGTTTCCTCGGATTTATCGAAGCGAGTATCAGCAAGGAACAGTTTTTTTCAAAGGATGGCCTGAAGCATAGTGTCGGGCGTTGAGTGCAGAAGGCAGGCAAACATGGATCTAAACAAAATAGTCCAGGGTCTGGTCGGCAGCGGGGTCGTATCCAGCCTCGCAGGCGGCGTGGTGGGTGGCGCGGTATCCGGCGCGTTCCTGAGTGGAAAGGGCCGTAAACACGCGGGGACTCTGCTCAAGGTGGGTGGTCTCGCGGCGGTTGGCGGGCTCGCGTGGAAGGCGTACCGCGGTTACCAGGCGTCGAAAACGCTCACGTACTCTAGTGACGGCCCCGCTCGTAACGGTTTGGATGATCAGCGGGTGCGTCTGACCGCGTCGCCGGGCGTCGGCCCCGCTCAGGACTCCCGCGGTTTGCTGCTGATTCGCGCCATGATCACGGCTGCAATGGCGGATGGCCACATCAGCGAGGAGGAGCAGACGCGAATATTTCGCAGGCTTACGGAGCTTGATCTTCGCGACCACGAAAAAAGTCTGATTTTGGACGAGCTTCGCCATCCAGCCAGGGTAGAAGCGCTGGTTGAGCAGTGTACAGATCTGACGATCAGCCTTGAAGTCTACGCGGCTTCGCTGCTCGCTATCGACACATCCTGCCCTGCGGGCAGAGTGTACCTGGAGAATCTGGCCGAACAGCTTGCGCTGCCCCTGATGCTGGTAAGAAATCTTCAAGAGCGTACGCTGCCTGCCGCTCGGAGTGCTGGTCACGTGGACGGGCAGGACCGCGCTGCTTGATGAGGCTTCCGCAGCGCCTGCGGTGTCTGTTCAGGATGGCCGATAAGGGAACTCGTTGAAGATCTCCGGTCGGAACGCTAAGCCGTGACCGGGGCGCTCCGGAGCACGGATGAAGCCGTTTTCCGGCATGGCGGGCTGCTCCCATAATTCGTCGTGCCACCCCATGTACTCAAGCCAGCTGGGGTTCGGAATGCTCGCCACTAGGTGTGTCATCAACTCGTGAAACAGATGCGGCGCGATGCAGATCCCCCAGGTATCGGCGACCGTCGCGATGCGCCGGAGCTCGGTCAGGCCGCCCCGCATCACGTCGGGCTGAAGAATGGGAATGCACGGATCCTCGAAGAAAGGGCGCAAATCAGTCCGGCCGAAGTGGTTCTCTCCACCGACGACGGGAATGGTCAGCGCGCGTGCCACCCGCGCGTAACCGGCAAAGTCGTCGGCTCGCACCGGCTCTTCCAGCCAGCACAGATCGAATTGCTCGATGCGCTTGCCTGTTCGGATGGCCTGATCTGCCGTCCAGCCCTGGTTGACGTCCACCATGATTTCCGGGCCCGACCCCAAGGCGTCTCTCACCCTGGCGACGTTTTCAACGTCCTGGCTGGGATTCTGCATATGCGCCACCTGCATCTTGATGGCGGTAAATCCGCGATCCCGGTAGCGCAGCGCTTTCTCTGCCATGCCGTCGCCGCCGAGGCCCCGATAGCAGCCGCTGCCGTAGATGGGCATTGATCGATTCATGCCGCCCCAGAGTTTGTATAGCGGCAGGTTTGCCGCCTTGCCAGCCAGATCCCAAAGCGCTATATCGATCGCGGACAGCGCCATCACCGACAGGCCCATCCGTCCCTGTATGTAGGTAGCATCCCACATTCGCTGCCACAGCGCGGTGACGGCGCTCGCGTCTTCGCCCAGCAGAAGTGGTTTCAGCATCTCGTGAATACAGCTTTCCAGAGTCCGCAGCCCGCCGGCGAGCGGCTGCAGGTAGCCCATGCCCACCAGGCCTGAATCGGTCAGCACCTCGACGATGAGCAGATCCTGAAATTCGGGTACTACAGCGGCAAACCGAGGTAGCTCGGGCCAGGGAACGGACAGCAGGTGGGTTCGCAACTCGCGGATGATCATAAGGTCGTTCGCTTCCAGCGGCGTTGAGCTTGGATGCTGCTTCAGTGACGGTGCAAAATCCAGGATGGAATCCCGGATGGAATCCCGGACCGTATCTGTAATTGCATCCGCGACGACGTCCGTAGCTGCATCCGCCTCAAAATGGCCATATCAGGGGGGCAAGTGTGACGGCCACCACGCCAATCAGCAGATTCATTGGGATGCCGATGCGAAGATAATCGGTAAAGCGATAACCGCCGGGGCCATAAACCATCATGTTGGTCTGGTAGCCGATGGGTGTTGCGAAGCTGGCGGACGCCGCGATCATGACCACCGCGGCAAAAGGCCACAGGCTGACGTCGAGGCCTGCCGCGGTGGCCTGAGCGATGGGGAACACCAGAACGGCGGCGGCGTTGTTGGTGATGATCTCGGTGAATAGGCTTGTTATCAGATAGACGGCGATCAACCCCAGCCAGGGGCTGTCGCCGGCAAGAGCGATCCAGGCTTCGGCGATGGCCGAGGCGGCGCCGGTTACGTACAGGGCCTGGCCGATGCCGAGGGACGCCCCGATGGCTGTCACCACGGACCAGTCTACAAAGCTGCGTGCGGCGCTTACGCTGACGCAGCGCGTCCCCACCATCAGTGCCGCGGCGATCAGCGCAGCCTCGAGCATGCTGAGGATTCCCAGCGCAGCCGTGGTCACCATGAATGCCAGAATCGCCAGTGACAGCCAGGCCCGGTCGTGTCGGGGCAGCGTTGCGTCCTGAACCTCGCTCACCAGCAGAAAATCCCTGGAGTTGCGCTGTCGTTCCAGGAAGGAGGGCCGTGATTCCAGCAGCAGCGTATCGCCAGGACGAATCTCGATTTCGCCGATCTTGCCTTTGATCCGCTCACCGTTGCGAGCCGCGGCAATTACCACGGCATCGTAGCGGGTACGGAAGCGACCGTCGCGGATGCTGCCTCCTGCGATGGGACAGCTGGGCGAGATCACCACCTCGAAGATCCGTCTCTGAGCGCGTGGGGCGCCGAGCTTGAACAGCTGGTCTGGCGCCGGCACCAGTCCCCGAACGCGCAGCAGGTCCACCATGGACTCGACGACGCCGACAAACAGCAGACGATCGCCCTGCTGCAGTCGTACGGTAGGCGACACTGCGGGCAGGATCATGTTGTCCCGCTCTATCTCCGCCAGATAGGCGTCAGGTAGGTTGCGCAGGCCCGCCTCTTCCACGTTCTTGCCAACCAGCGGGCTGTCCGCTTCGAGGAGCATTTCCAGCGTGTACTCTCTGGATTTCTCCGGCTGGCGTAATGGCGGCTTGCGATCCGGAAGCAGCCACCAGCCGGTGGCCAGAACGAATGCAACCCCTGCGCCGACGACCGGCAGCCCCAGCTTGCCGATCTCAAAGAAGCCCATCCTGCCGAAGTCCGTGGTGCTTTCTATCAGACCGTAAATGATGAGGTTGGTGCTCGTGCCGATGGCCGTCAGGCACCCGCCCAGAATGGCCGCGTAGCTGAGCGGGATCATCAGCCTGGAGACGGGCATGCGCAGCCGCCGCGCCCATTGCTCGATGAAAGGCACGAGCATCGCAACGACCGGGGTGTTGTTGAGGAAACCGCTCAGCCCGGTAACAGGCAGCATCAGCCGAAACTGCGCCGAGGTGATGGAGCGCGGTCGCCCCAGCAGGCGCGTGCCGACGGCATGGATGCCGCCGGTTTCAGTCAGGCCGGCTGCGACTACATACAGCACCGCCACGGTGGCGAGAGCCGGATTGCTCAATCCTGTCAGCGCCTCTGCGGGCGTTAGTGCCCCAGAGACCATGAGCAGTGTCAGGGAACCCACGAGGACGAGGTCGGGCGCGAGACGCGTGCCGATCAGCACGCCCATGGTGCCGATGACGATCGAAACCGTTATCCACGCGTCTGGACTCAAGGGAATGCCTCTGCTGCCGAAGCTCAGTCGACTTCGACGGCTCCAATGAGACCGGGGCGGAGCAGGGGTCCCGAGCGCTTACGTTCGTACTTTCGGGCAGGCGTGAGGATGATCTCGGTCAGCTCGCCCGCTGCAATGCCTACCGCGATACGTTCCTCCGAGGCGTCTTCGTACAGGGTCGTGCGCTGCCGCGGGATGCGGTGCATTTCTTCGATCATCTGGCTCATCACCTGCGGCGAAGTCTCCTGGCCGTGGGTCGTGCCCGCCGCGCGGCTGATGGACTCGTTCATCAGGGTGCCACCCATGTCGTTGCAGCCGGCATTCAGACAGGCCTTGATGCCCGCGTGGCCCATCTTCACCCAGCTGGTCTGAATGTTCTGAATATGGGGGTGCAGCGTGAGCCGGGCGACTGCGTGCATCAGCACTGCTTCCCGGAAAGTGGGCCCTTTGCGCGCTTTGCCTTTGAGATACATGGGCGCCTCCATGTGCACGAAGGGCAAGGGCACGAACTCGGTGAAGCCCCCGGTTTCCTGTTGCAGGCCACGAATCCGCAGCAGGTGCCGCGCCCAGTGCTCGGGACGCTCCACGTGACCGTACATGATGGTCGCCGTGGTTCGGAATCCAGCCCGATGGGCGGCCTTCATGACCTCCAGCCACTGAGCCGTATTGATCTTGTCGGCGCAGATGATGTCCCGGACCTCGTCGTCGAGGATCTCCGCGGCCGTGCCGGGGAGCGTGCTGAGGCCGGCGGCCTTGACGCGCTGCAGATAGGTGTCGAGATCAAGTTCCAGAGTCGCGGCGCCCTGCCAGACTTCCAGCGGCGAGAAGGCATGAATGTGCATCTCGGGCACGGCTTCTCTTACCGCCTGCAGGATGCCGATGTAGGTGTCGCCCGTGTACTCGGGGTGGATGCCGCCCTGCATACAGACTTCTGTGGCGCCCCGGTCCCAGGCTTCCCGGGTTCGCCGCTGAATCTCTTCGTGTGAAAGATCGTACGGCCGTCCCCGCAAATTCTCCGAAAGCTTGCCTTTGGAGAACGCGCAGAACTGGCATTTGAAGTAACAGATGTTGGTGTAGTTGATGTTGCGGTTCACCACGTAGCTGACCGTGTCGCCGTTCACGCGCGCGCGCAACGCGTCCGCGGCCTGCACCACCGCGTTGAAATCATCACCGCGGGCGCTGAACAGACGCACCACTTCCTGCTCGGTGAGATCTTCCCCCTGCTCCGCGCGTTGCAGGATGACAGCGAGGTCGGCGGAAACCTGGGTCGGCGGGGTTTTCAGAGCGTCCATGACCTTCTTCGGCGGTTCGATGTCTGACCCCGGACACCAGCCGTCCGTTCTGGGCAGACCCTCGGCATCGACGAGTTCCAGCACCCGCTCGTGCAGAGAAGGGTCGACCCAGGTTGCCAGGTCTCGCGCAAAGGCGGGGTAGATGGTCAGTCGCTCGTGCAGATGCTTGCCGGCTGCTGCGGTCTCTCGCGACAGATCTTCAAGATGGGGCCAGGGTGCCTCCGGGTTGACGAAGTCCGGGGTCAGCGGTGATACGCCACCCCAGTCGTTGATGCCCGCGGCGACGATCTGCGGCAGCACGCCGGGGCTGAGGTTCGGCGGCGCCTGAACGCTCATTTCGGCGCCGAAAAGGATGCGGGCTACCGCGATGGTCCAGAGCAGTTCGTTCAGATCGGGCTCCGGCGCGCTAGCCATCTGGGTTTCCGGTTTCGCCCGGAAATTCTGCACGATGATTTCTTGGATGTGGCCGTACTGCTGGTGCACGGCGCGAATAGCCAGCAGCGATTCCACCCGCTCGCGACGGGTCTCGCCGATGCCGATCAGGATGCCGGTGGTGAACGGTATGCCTGCCTTGCCTGCGTCAATGAGGGTCTGGATGCGCACGGCGGGCACCTTATCCGGAGATCCGTAGTGCGGCATGCCCTTTTCGCAAAGCCGGTCGGATAAGGATTCCAGCATGATCCCCATGGACGGCGAAACCGGGCGCAGTCGGGTGAGTTCCACCGGCGTCATGGTGCCAGGGTTCAGGTGCGGTAGCAGGCCCGTTTCCTTGAGCACCCGCTCGGCCACATGGTGCAGGTAGTCGAGCGTGGACGCGAAGCCCAGATCGGCCAGAGCCTCCCGAGCCGCCTTGTAACGCAGCTCCGGCTTTTCTCCCAGCGTGAACAGCGCCTCCTTGCAGCCCATCTCGGCACCGTGTCGGGCGATCTCCAGCACCTCGTCCGGGGTCATATAGGGCGCTTTCAGCTTGCGCGGAACCTGGGCGAAAGTGCAGTAATGGCAGACATCGCGGCACAGGTGCGTTAGGGGTATAAAAACCTTCCGGGAATAGGTGACCAGGTTGTGAAAGCCTGTGTCGCGCAGAAAGGAGGCTACTTCCGCGAGGGCCGCTGTATCGGGTTCGTCGGCCAGTTTCAGCGCTAGGTTCTCGTCCGGCAGGTCTCCTTGCTCTGCCAGCAGCTTCACCCGTTTCAGTATCGGCTGTGCCATGTTGGTCTCTTTTGAGTAAATATGTAGCGTTATCTGTATGAATTTTCTGAATTTTATTTCGCTTTCCTGGCGGGTGATCGTCAGGAACTCGATTTTGATGAAGCATTATGGGCGTCGGCCAGACGCCTGGCTATACCTGATTTGACCAGGTATGTGCCGGTCTGAGTTTCGGGATTCGCCTCCAGCAGCGCGCGCAGATCGTCCGGCGTATCCACGTCGAGCGCGAATCGGGCGGATGGCACGATTCGCGGGGTCACGCCCGCGGCGAAGGCGGCGTCCACATGGGGCCGAAAGCTTCTGCCGTCGAAGACGAATCGGATGATATCAGGTGGCGACACGATCAGACCGTTGGTCCCCAGGCGCTCATCGTCGGGCAGAACGGTTACGGCTGCATGAGCGGAGAGGAGGGCATCAATTTCGTCGGCTGAGATCAGCGGAACGTCGGCCGGCACGATCATCACGCCTTTGGCACGCAGCGTTTCCATGAGGTAGTCGCGGGCCTGGGTCAGAGCCTCCGACAGGTTGGCGTCCGGGCTCTCGGCGAAGCGTTCGGTACCGAACGTCTGGGCCAGGGCGTCCGCCTCGACGGTTCGAGAAACGATGAGCACTCCGGTCAGGCCCTGGCTGCGAGCCAGCGCGCTCAGGACATCTCTGGCCATGGCCAGCATCAGAAGGCGCCGTTCCTCGAGGGAAAGCACGCTGGCTAAGCGCTGTTTGGCCTGACCAAAGGTTTTTATCGGAACGATGGCCCACATGATGATGTCTGAGGGGCTCCTGTCACTTCAAGTGAGCGTCTCGATGAAGGCCAGCACGTTGCGAGCCAGATCTACTCGGTCCTGCAAAGTTATCATGACGGTCTGGGTGACGACAGCGGGCACCCCCAGCGCGCCTTCGAGTTCCTGGTCCTGCTCGTCGAGAATGAAACCGTCCAGCAGATCGCCGTAGTGCGCGGCCACTGCGGAGGCGGTGTTGGGTATCGCCAGCTCACGCATCATCTTGGCCGTCGGCCCCTTGATGGCGGCGCCGCCGACGATCGGGGAAACGGCGACGACCGGGGCGGAGGCCGCAATCAGGGCTTCCCGCATACCAGGCAGGTGCAGCATTGGGTCCACTGATACATACGGGTTCGAGGGACAGATGACGATGCCGTCAACCCGATCTAAGCAGGATAGGATGGCGGGATTTGCCCGGGCAGCCGCCAAACCCTGGAACTCGAAACTGATCACTTCCGGCTGGCAGCGCTCGCGCACGAAATAGTGCTGGAACGCCAGCGCGCCCTGATTGGTGTGCACGGTTGTCCGCACCGGATCGTCGGACATGGGCAGCAGCGGATATGCGACGCCGAGCGCCTGGCCGATGGTGGCCGCGGCTTCCGTGCGGCTCGACCCCTGCCGCAGGAGCTCGGTGCGGCGGACATGCAGGGCGAGATCGCGGTCGCCCAGCTGAAACCAGGTTTCTCCACCCATCTCGCCGAGGGCCGCCATGAACTGCCAGCTTTCGTCGCTGCGGCCCCAGCCGGTTTCGGGATTCGCCAGATCGGCCAGCGTATAGGTCAGGGTGTCCAGGTCCGGGGAGATCTCAAGTCCCAGATGGTTGAAGTCGTCGCCGGCGTTGACGGCGAACGTCAGCTCCTCCGGGCCGAGCAGGTGGGCGAGTCCGAGCGCCAATTTGGCGCCGCCGACGCCGCCGGTGATAGCCAGAATTTGCGGCATCAGCGGAACATGTCCTCGTCCAGCGGACGAATGCAGCTGCCGGCGGTCTCGTCTGCATCGTCCAGCGGCAGGCCGCGGACGATGACCACAGGTGTCATCTCCGTGGTTTCTCCCATAATCAAGGTCGCCGTCGTAGCGATCGCGTCCGCACGATTGATCAGCGTCACTTTGAGCTCCCGTCCGAACAGATCTGAGCCTCCGCGATAGTCTTCCAGGACGCGGATGCCGGAACAGCCGATGGCACAGCCGATGGTACCCAGCCGCCAGGGGCGGTTGCTGCTGTCGGTGATGACCACGCCGATGCGTACGCGGCACGCTGTCTCGAGCGCGCCGCGAATAGTTGCCGCGGACGCGTCCGGGTCTTCCGGCAGCAGCAGCGCGTACTCGTCCTCGCCCTCACCGTGCGGGATGTTCGACTGATCGATCCCGGCGTGGGCCCCCACCAGCCCAAGCCGGTGGCGTACGATGAGCACGCCGGGTTTGGTGCGTACTACCTCCGTGGATTCGCCGAGTATCAGCTCTACCAGGCGTGGATCCTTGTCGGTGCGAGCCGCGAGGTCGATCGCCTCCGGGCTCGGGTCGACGTCGCTCAGCGCAACCAGCCGACCTTCGGCTTTAGAGACGATTTTCTGGGCGAGGCACAAAACATCTCCATCCTGCAGAGTAATGCCCGCGGCATCCAGCCGGGCGATAATGATCTCCGGGAGGCTGTCTCCAGCCTCGATCATCGGAATGCCCGGCACGGCCAGTGCCTGGAGTCCGGTGACCGGGGCTGGTTCGGTTCGGTGTTCAGTGCTAGTCACGGCGTTCAGTGATCGCCCTGGCCGACGATCTTTATTCCCGCATGAGATATCTGGCCCTGACGATTGATCTGGATGAGGATCGACGTCAGCGCTTCTGCCGCCGCTGCGTTGGCAATGGGGCCGGCGTGCCAGCCGGTCATGCCCGCTTCCTCTATCAGGTCGATAACCTGTTGGCGCGCATCCTTTTTGTTGCCGGCGACCAGCACGTCGCACTCGATGTGAACGTCCTGCTGCAGCAGGTGTGCGGCGATGTTCTGAAACGCGCTGACGACCCGCACGTCCTCGCCGAGAAATTCCTGCGCCCGTTTGCCGGCGCTGCCTTCAGCGGGGAGCTGGACGGTGCCTACCTTTGGCGGGACCAGGGGCACAGTTACGTCGATGAGAATCTTTCCCTGCAACTCATCCCTGACATGCTCCAGAGTAGACAGCTGATGTTCGGCGGGCACCGTCAGTACCACCACCTCGCCGGCGGCGGCTGCATCCTTGTTCTCCATGGCGTCTGCGGGCGTCTCCGGGCTGATTTCATGCAGAGCAGCAACAGCAGTCTGGGCTTTCTCCAGCGTCCGGGACCCGATGACGATCCGGTGCCCGGCCTTCGACCAGCGGATGGCCAGCCCCGTGCCGAGATCTCCCGTTCCGCCGAGAATTGCGATGGTTGTCTTGTCTGCCTGGGCCATTTCTTTTCCTCATTGCTGCGCTGTGTGAGATTGCCTTTGGATAGGCGAAGGCGAGCGATTATGCCGCCATCAGACTTGCTGGCGCTACACCTGGGTCGGTTGACGTTGCAGCTTGACGTTTGCATGGCCAGTCGTGTCGTATTGTCGGCTGGAGACAGGGGCTGCTCGGCGCCCTGCGACATTTCCTGACAGGAGGGCGTGCGATGCGTATCGGTGTGATGATCGGCGGCGACGGTCGGCAGCTTGATCTCGACGATGTGATCGGGATAGCAAAACGGGTAGAAGCAGCTGGTCTCGACGATGTCTGGATGGCGAATATCTTCTCTTTTGACGCGGTTTCCACCCTAGGGCTCATCGGGCGGGAAACGACCCGCGTAGGCCTGGGTACCGCCGTAACCCCCACGTACCCCCGGCACCCCACTGCGCTTGCCCAGCAGGCCCTGACCTCGGCTGCCGCCAGCGGCAATCGCTTCACCCTTGGCGTGGGGCTTTCCCACAAGCTGGTAATTGAAGACATGCTTGGCCTGTCCTATGCCCAGCCTGCCGGGCACATGCGTGAGTATCTGAACGTGCTGATGCCGCTGGTACGCGGCGAGACGGCCAGCTTTCAGGGTGAACATTACCGGGTGGCCAACATCGCGCTCGACGTTCCCGGTGCGGATCGGCTGCCTGTGGTCGTTGCTGCTCTCGGGCCGGTCATGTTGAAAATTGCGGGGGAGCTGGCGGATGGGACCAATACCTGGATGGTTGGTCCAAAAACGATGGAGAGCCACATCATCAAACGATTGAGCGCGGCGGCGAGTGCCGCCGGCCGGCCGGACCCGCTGGTGGTGGGAGGGTTTCCCATCATCCTGACCAACAAGCCGGATGACGCCCGTGAGAAGATTGCGGAATCGCTCACCATCTACGGCCAGTTGCCCAGCTATCGGGCGATGCTGGACCGGGAAGGTGTCGCAGGTCCGGCGGACATTGCCATTGCCGGCGACGAAAATCTGCTCAGGGGGGAGCTCAAGCGTCTGAAGGATATGGGCGTCAGCCACTTCAACGCGGCGATCCCGGCAGTGGAAGACGGGGCCTGGGATCGCACGCTGGAGTTTCTGTCGAGCCTGAAGTCGGCCTGATGACGCACCTGACCTTTGAGGAAGTTCGAATCAGCGATTGAGGCTGGCGACTTCCGGCAGCAGCTTTTCAATGAACTGCCGGGTCTGGTCGATGAAGTCGTCGCCGTCCCGGGCGATGGGCCGGAGAACAAACTTGTGTACGCCCGCGTCGCGGAACTCGTGCATGAGCGACATAATCTCCGTGACACCGCCAGCGGCGATGAACCCCTTGGGTTCCCGGCCAAGACGTTTGCGAAGCATGGCGCTGTAACGCTCGATGATGGGTTCATCCGGTGCGCCGAAGCGGAAACCAAAGCCCGCACCGTAGTGATCTTCATCGATGCGGCGTCCGCATTCGGCAGCTTGCGTTTTGATGGAGGCGATGACCGGCGCCACTTCCTCGGGGGACTCGATGCCCGCCTGCCATCCTGTACCCCAGCGTGCCGTTCTTTCTATGGCCTGTTTGGCTGAGCCGCCCACCCAGAGCGGAAGCGGTTGCTGAACTGGTCGCGGCGCGATGCTGGCGTCGTCCAGCTGATAGTATTGTCCCTGGAAACTCACGCTCTCCTCGGTCCACAGCCGCGTCATTATTTCCAGTCCCTCTGCTGCCCGCTTTCCCCGGCCCTTTGTCGGCGTGCCGGTAGCGATGTAATCCCGCGACAGAGCGCTACCTACTCCGAACGCGGGCAACAGCCGACCATCGCTCAATACGTCGATGGTGGCGCACGCTTTGGCGGTCAGAACGGGATCGCGCAGCCCGAGGCTTGCCACGTTCATGCCGAACTTGAGCCGTTTCGACCCCCCGGCCAGCGCTGCCATGACGCTCATCACTTCCAGGTTGGGCTCGGGGCTGATGATACGATCGCTCTGCCAGATGGAATCGACGCCGCCGCTATCGCACAGGTCGATCCAGCGCCAGAAATCCGCGCCACCGGAAAAGGGGAAATTGGCGATGCCAAGCCCGGCACTGACTGTCATAAGAGCGATCTCTGCAGGATGGACGAAAGATTATACCCGTAGCGCCCTCGCACACACGTCGGGAAGTTCTCCGCCGCCTTCTTCTGGAAACAGGTGCGCTCCGGCCGCATGAAATCCCCTAAAACCCGGAGTTCCAAAGTTATTGAATGGCTGACGGCGGCCATCGACAATGACGTATGGTTTCGAAATTCATTGCCAGTCTACCCAGTTCGCAAACGGGAAACCGCTGGCCCTGGCGTCGTGTTTCATCGTTGGGCCTCAGCCTGGTCCTGAGTCGGACATCGGGATGAGCACGCGGCGCTATCTGCTGGCTGACGTGGGGGCGACACACACGCGTCTCGGTCTGGCAGGTCCCGCAGGGCTTCAGGGTCAGGCCGTTCGTCTGGCCACCGTGGATATCGCTGACGGCGCTGGGCTGCTTGCCGCCGCGCAGCAATGGCTTGACGTTCGCGACCTCAGCGGCGCCTGCTTCGCCCTCGCTGGACCTGTAGAGCACCAGGCCGGGGCGCTCACCAATGGCGGGCTGCGTCTCGATGCGGCTGACCTCGCTCGCCAGCTGGGGTGTCCGGTGAGGCTTGTCAATGATTTCTCCGCCCTCGCGCTCTCGCTGCCGATGCTGCAGTCGTTGCGGCAGATCGGTGGGCATGCTTCCCCGGCGCTGGCACTGTCAGACGTCAAGGTAGTTCTCGGCCCGGGCAGCGGGTTGGGGATGGGCATCCTTATCCCTGAGTCCGGCGGCTGGCGTGCTCTGGCCTCGGAAGGTGGGCATGGTGATCTTGCGCCGGGCAGCCATCTCGAGATGGAGCTGCTTGCGCTGCTGCAGGCCGAACACGGCCACGTAAGCTGGGAGTCCGTACTCTCAGGGCCAGGGCTGGTGCGCCTGTACCAAGGCGTCTGCGCGCTCTGGGGGGTGCGCGCCGAGACCGTGACGCCGGAATGGATCAGCGCCAGCGGGGTCGACGCCGCTGAGCCCGTCTGCCACCAGACCCTGGAGGTCTTCTTCGGGCTGCTGGGCGCTGCGGCCGGAAACCTTGCCCTTGTGCTGGGGGCGAAAGGCGGCGTTTATATCGGCGGCGGTATCGTGCCGCAGCTGGCAGACTTTGCTGCTGCAAGCCCGCTACGCCGTCGGTTTGAAGAGCGCGGTCCACTTTCCGGCTATGTGGCAGATATACCGCTGTGGATCATCATGGACCCGGAACCCGGACTGCTTGGCGCGCTGGAGTGTCTGCGAGGGGCGCCAGGCCCCTGACGCCAGGACGGCCCGGGACATCAATTTCGAGACGCCAACGGTCCGCGAGCGCCGAGGCGAGAAGCTGCGGTTGGGCAACGGCCGCCTCGCGGCGTTTCAGTCCGGCGTAGAATAAGCCGTCAAGCTTGCAGGTGGCCTCGATTTCGTGCTGAGTTGGCCGGGTGCTGCTCAACGTTAAGCGGCTGGTGCAGGGTGATAGGCGCCGAAGGTCGAGGTTTTCGAGGAAGGCGCAGGCGGCTGAGAACAACGATTCAGAGAGGGAAGCACTCGTGAAAGTAAGCATTGGTATAGGTGGTGCCGCGTCCGGCGGCAAACGGGATTTCGATACCCAGGTCGACTACGTTGTGGAAGCTGAGAAGCTGGGCGTGGATACGGTCTGGACGGCGGAAGCCTGGGGCCAGGACGCCATCAGCCCACTGGCTTTTATCGCGGCCCGAACGGAGCGAATCCGTCTGGGGACGGGGATCATGCAGATCAGCGCCCGAGTTCCGGCAATGACCGCCATGACGGCACTCACCATGGCGGCGATTTCCAACGACAGATTCATCCTCGGCCTCGGCGCCAGCGGCCCTCAGGTGGTCGAGGGGCTGCACGGGCGGCCCTTCAAAGCGCCGTTGACGCGGATGAAAGAAACCGTCGACATCATCCGGTTGGCCTTCGCGGGAGAAAAGATCGAGTACCACGGGCGTTTTCACGACCTGCCGCTGCCCGGCGGCGAGGGTAAGCCGCTTCGCCTCGCGCAGCCGGGAAACGAGCGGATTCCCATCTACCTCGCGACCCTTGGTCCAGCCAGTCTGGCGTATACGGGCGCAGCCGCGGATGGTTGGCTGGGGACGTCTTTTACGCCAGAGCATGCTGGCGCGCATCTGGCGCATATTGAGCAAGGCGCAGCGCAGGCCGGGAGAAGTCTGCGTGACATTGACATTCAGGTTGGCGGAACGGTCGCATTTGGTGATGACCTGGAAGACTTGGTGGCCCCTCTCAGGCCTGGTATGGCCTTTACCCTCGGCGCAATGGGTTCGCCCAAGACCAATTTCTACAACGAGGCCTACAAGCGGGGCGGTTGGTCTGAGGTAGCCGTAGAGGTTCAGCAACTCTGGGTCGGCGGTCAACGGGAGCAGGCGGCCGCGAGGGTGCCTGCGGACATGATTGTTCAGGCTAATCTGCTGGGCGATGAAGCCATGGTCAGAGCGCGGGTTCGAGCCTTTCGGGATGCGGGCGTGACCACCTTGAGGGTTCAGCCGGCCGGAAACACGCTGGACGAACGTCTGGAAACCCTTGGCCGGGTGATGGATCTGGTTCGCAGTCTCGACTGAGCGTGACTAATCGACGCGGCGATTCCGAGGCTCAGTTCTAAAATGAGCGCGGCGTCAGCTGAGTGTCTGATCCCGGCCGCGGGATTGAATCGAAGCCCGGCGCGCGGCGACCTTTTCCGGCGTTACCTCCGTCTGGCTGTGCGCTCGGCTCGCCTCAAACTCCAGCGCCAGGCCATCCTCTAGGGTGCCGTTCCATCCGGCGTCCATAATGCGTTTGATTTCACGCCGTGTCGGCCCGTCGGTGCTGAGGATGTCTTCGGCCAGCTGTTGGCAGGTTGGCAGCAGCGCGTCTGGCGCTACTACCCGATTCACCAGCCCCCAACGGCAGGCAGTTTCCGCATCCAGATAGTTACCCGTCAAGGAAAGCTCCTTGGCGCGATTCACGCCGATCAGCCTCGGCAGTCTTTGCGACAGACCCCAGCCGGGTACGACGCCTACCCGCGCGTGGGTATCGGCAAACTTCGCCTCAGTCGAGGCGATCAGAAAATCACACATAAGTGCCAGCTCGAATCCTCCGGTAATGGCGAACCCATTGATGGCGCCTATGACCGGCTGATGAAGGCCGGTCACTGCCCGGCTGAGATCCTGGCTGGATATGGCTGCCGTCGCCGAGACCTCGCCGCCGAGTTCCTTCAGGTCCAGACCGACGGTGAATGCGCGCCCGGCGCCGGTGAGGATCACTACCTCGGTGTCGCTGTCCTCTGCGAGCTCGCTGAACACCTCGGCAATCCGATTACGCAGCGCCGAGGACAAAGCGTTCAAGGCCTCCGGACGGTTCAGGGTTACCGTTGCTATGCCGTTGTTCCTGTCTACCAGCACCAGATTTGCGTTGTCGGCCATGATTTGTCCTCTCTAGAGTGCTCGTTGAAGTCAATGTTTTAAAAACGCCTTTCTGTTCCAGGCTCACGCTGTTCCAGGCTCAGGCCTTTGCACCTTAGTTTACCAGCTAGTGCGTGCGCGATTCCTTTACGCTGTAAGCAGCCTGCCGTTAGCATGGCGTTTCGGGAGGAAAGTGGCCGGATGTGGGTGTTCGTTGAACGATACGCTATGCCGTCGGCGCTGGACGGCGTGATCGCCGCTGCGCTGAACTGCCACGCCCGCTGCGAGCAGCAGCTGCGCGACCTGTTGGCGAACGCGATTCAGCTCGCGAATGGGGCTGATCCCGAAACCTGTATTGCGCTGTCGACATTCGACATGGAAGTCGGGCGTCTGGAGGCTTGCTGGTATCTGCTGCTTCGCGCGAACGACGTTGAGCAGTGGCGCCAGGCTTCGGCGCGCTGCCGAAAAGTGCGACGTCTTCTGGCCCCGCTGACCTGGCAGGCAAGTGGCGGGGCGGTTCGGGTCGCCCGCGACGCCGACCTGTCGGGTCATCGCAAACGCGCCCGGGCGGCACGACGGGTGGCCCCAAGCGTGGAACGTTGGCCGCTGCGACAGGATCAGCCGGCGAGGATCGCAAAGCTGCTGCACCGGGATGCCGACGTCTGGCGATCGTTGAGTGAGCATTGCCCGAAACTTGACGACGCCGTGATCGAGCGCAATCTGTTGCGGGCCATTGTGCGGGAACGCAGACGCTTCCATGCTTTGACCGTGGCGGATTCGCAGCAAACGCGCTTGCGCGATGGAGACCTGCGGAAGTCGTTCAGATGCTTGCAGCGACTGATCTGGCAGCTGGAACTTACCGGCGCCGAAGGGTTTGATGGTCTGGGTCACCTGCTTGCAGATCTGCAGCAAGCCGGCGAAACGCTGGCAGAGCAGTGGGCGGTCTCGGTGTTTGCCAGCCAGTTGGATGAATGGCCGATCCGCGACAGTGACCGACGTCGGCTGAAAAAGGCCATAGGCAGAACGCGGAAACAGCTGCATCGTGAATCGATAGGGCAGGTGGACTGGCCGACAGGCGATCTTGCGCTCAGCATTCGGCGGCTGGTTCGCCGATGGGCATTGCGGAGCTCCATGGGAGACTGAACGTGGACAGGAAAAGAATTACGATGACGGTACGATGGAAAGGATTGAGGGTAAGCAGGATCATCAGGACCAGCCGCTTGCTGATGGCCGGGCTGTGTTGCGTTGCGGGCGCCGCTGCGGGTGCACCCGTTGCCCCGCAGGCAGATGCAGGCGGTTACGCCGCAGCCTGGGGCCCGGCGGTGGGAACTCGGTTGCCCCTGCTGGCGGCGCAGGATCAAGATGGCCGACCGCGGGATCTCAAGAATCTTGCCGGCCGGCACGGTCTGCTGCTTTTTCTGTATCGCTCCGCTGACTGGTGACCCTACTGTAAGGGCCAGCTGGTTCAGCTGGCACGCTGGCAGGATCGTTTTGCTGAGCTGGGGGTCAACGTGGCGGCCATGTCCTATGACTCCTTGGCGGTGCTCGCGACTTTTCACGCCAAGGAAGATCTCGGCTATCCACTGCTCAGAGATGTCGATACCCGTCACTTTTCCGCCTATGGCGTGCTAAATCCAGAGTATCCGCCTGGCCACGCGGGGCACGGCATTGCCCTGCCCGGCGCGTTGTTCGTTACGCCCGATGGAATCGTTCAGCTCAAGTTTGCGGTTCCCGGATATCGCGAGCGGCCCGCCATGGAAGAGATTTACAACGCGCTGACCCTCTCGCAGTCCGTGCAGGCCGACCAGCCTGGTGTTCGTTGAATGAAATTCTGGCCCGTTCCGTATCTCCGCAAGGGGCTCCTTGTCACCGTAGCGATCTGTTGCGCTGTTTCCTGGGCATCCAGTGCAACGCGAGAGGGCTCGACTTTATCTGCTGCCGATGAAACCGGCGCCGCGGCGCGTGCCGTGACACGGCTCCAGGATGCGCTGCTCGAGGCGATGCGGAACCATGGCTCGCGCGGCCAACGGGAGGTCTTTCTTGCGCCGGTGGTAACAGCCGTGTTTGACCTGCATAACATCGCGCGAATCAGCCTCGGGCCCGCTTGGCGTGAACTGGACGAGCCGGGTCGGGCCGATTTCACCGCTCGCCTGGGGATCCTGATAACGGCCACCTATGCTGCCCGTTTCGAAGCGGACAACGGCCTCAGCTTCCAGATTCTGGCTGTCGATGAGGACCCGCGGGGACAGGTGGTCAGAACCCGTTTGCTGCGACCGCCGGATGCGCCTGTCACCCTGGACTATTTTCTTCGGGATGGCCGGATATTCGATGTGGTGGCGGACGGCGTCAGCGATTTGTCGCTGCGGCGGGCGGACTATGCCAGCATCATTCAATCCCGAGGTTATCCGGCGCTGCTTGAAGACCTGGATACCAGCATCATGAAGCTGCGATCGGATGATGAGATCTGACTGGATCCTCGTGGTCCTCGCGCTCGTGAGCTCGGGCTGCGCCTCGCTCAAAGGCCCGGCTTTCGGCGCTTACGATTCGTTTGAACCGGCAAACATGCGGAGTTACGCGGTCTCGGAATGGATCGATGGAAACGCTTTGCGGCCCGTGGCCAGAGGGTATCAGGCCGTTACCTGGGGCTGGCTCCGGACCGGCGTGGGTAATGTGTTTGCCAACCTTCGGGAAGTGGACTCGTTATTGAATGGATTTCTGCAACTGAAGCCCGAGCGGGGTATTACCAGCCTGGTCCGTATTCTTGTCAACACCAGCGTTGGTCTGGGTGGCTGGTTCGACGTCGCCACTCCGGCCGGTCTGGCGGATCCGGAAGAAGACTTCGGTCAGACGCTGGCCGTGGCGGGCGTTACCCGAACCCGTTATCTGTACATTCCCGTGCTTGGACCCTCGTCGGCCCGAGACCTGCCGGGGCGCCTGTTCCATGCGGCTCTGCCGCGTCTGCTGCTGGGCGCGTACTACCCCTGGTGGATTGCCATGCTTGATGGCATCAATTCCCGCGCGGCAGCCCTGACGCTGAGTGATGCGCGGGACACCCTGGCGCTGGATCCCTATGTCTTTACCCGGGAGGCCTTCTATCAACGACGCAAGTTCCTGATATTCGACGGCAATCCGCCGCGGGAAGACCCTTTTGCTGCCTTCGATGAATTCGACGATCCGGATGATGCGGACTGACGCGGTGGCAGACGCGGTGGCAGACGCGGTGGCAGACGCGGTGGCAGGGGTGGGCGCAGACACGACTGCGGGGACGGCTGTGTCCGCCGCATCGGAAGCGCGGTCCTGATGCTGCACGTTCGGCTAACACCGCTGCTGGTGCGCTGGGTCGGCTGGGTGGCTTGTCATGCGCTACCGATGCTCACCGTCCTGATGGTCTTGACGGGAATATTTGGCTGGTACGCCGTAGATCGGTTTCGGATGAACAGCGATCTCAACGACCTCATTGTGCAGGACGCCCCGTGGCGTATCGCCGTGGACCGTGACGAGTCTGCTTTCCCCGAGCTTGCGCACACCGCGCTGGTCGTGGTTTCCGGTGCTTCTTTTTCAGATGTGGAACGAGTTGCGCTCGACGTCGAAGGCCGAATCAGAAGTCGGGACGATCTCTTCAGCGCTGTATACAGCCCGCAGAACGATGCCTTTTTTCGCGATCACGCGCTGCTCTATCTCGAGCGTTCCGAACTGGATGGCGTTGCCGATCGCCTCACAGATGCGCAGCCTGTGCTGACCGCGGTTGCCGAGGATACCAGCTTGCGCGGCATCCTGGGTCTGGTGGGTACGGCCATCGATAACGACAGCGTTGCCGCGCTCGACCGATTGCTGACCCAGCTGGCCGCCTCAGCCGAGGCGGTTGTGACCGGAGGCGACCCCGGCATTCGCTGGGCCGACGAGTTTTTCCCGAACCAGAAGCAGCAGTTTCGGCTCATCATGCTCAAAGGCAGGTTGGAGTTTGGTGAGCGTTTGCCGAACGCCCGGGTGATGTCGGCGCTGCGGTCGGTCATTGCCGATACCGAGATTCCCGCCGGGGTCAGCGTTGGCGTTACCGGCGAGATCGCGTTGACCCACGAAGAGATCGAAGCCGCCATGAGCGGTGTGCAACTGGCGGGCTGGGTTGCAGTTCTGACGCTGCTTGCGGTTCTCGTGCTGGGTGTGCGCTCGGCGAAGATCATCGCCGCGACGCTGCTGATGCTGCTGGTAGGCGTTGTTTGGACCTCCGCGCTCGCCATGCTCACGGTGGGCGAGTACAACACCTTGTCCGTGGTATTTCTGGTGATATTCTTCGGTCTCGGTGTTGATTTCGCCATTCATTTCGCTCTGCGCTATCAGGAAGCCGTCAACGCCCCGGACAGTGCGCTGTTGCCCTCTCTGAGCGCTGCCACCAGCAGTGTTGGTGGCGCCCTGGTGCTTTGCACCCTAACCACCGCGCTGGGTTTTCTCAGCTTCTGGCCCACCGATTATCGAGGTCTCGGGGACCTCGGCGTGATAGCCGCAGGAGGGATGCTGGTGGCGGCATTTCTTACTTTTACCCTGCTTCCCGCCTGTTTCGCGCTTATGGGTCGGATCCGTCCGCACGTGGTAGATCTTCCAACAGGCGATCGGCTGGTGCGCTTTCTTCTCAGGCATCCCATCACGGTCCTTTCGGCGGTGGCGCTGACCGCGATTGTTGCCGGTGCTCTGGCATCGTATGCCTATTTCGATTACAGCGTCATGGCGCTAAAGAACCCGGATGCGGAATCCGTGCGCGAGTTGCGCCGTCTGCAGGAGCAGGGGATTGCAACGGACTACGCTGTGACGCTGCTGGCAAGGGAAACGCCTCCGCTTGCGAAGCTGCGGGCGCTGGACACGGTAGACTCGGTGATCGGCCCCGCCGACTATTTGCCTGTCGAGCAGGCGGATAAGTTGCTGACCCTGGACGACCTGCAGGTGGTGTTGTGGAGCGCCTTCAATCCGGTTCGGTCGGCGCCGCCTCCTACCCCCGACGCCTTGAACGCATCTGTGGCCGATCTCCGGGAGAAGATAGGTCGGTTGCGGGTAACCGCGGCGTCAGATTCCCGTGCGGGACTCGATCTCCTCGAGCGTCTGGACGTCGCTATGGGGCGGCTGCAGATGCTCGAGGCTGAAGCAACCGCCGACGGACGCGGGTCTGACGCTGACTCGGATAGCCCCCTGCAGAGGTGGCAGGCGGGGGTCGTTGAGACGTTGAGTGCTGAACTGGCCTGGTTGCGCCGAGCGGTAATGGTTGGCGAGGTCACATTGGACGATCTTCCGAAGCCCCTGCAGGCGCGACTGTTCAGCGCGGATGGGGAACAGAG
>JAHEEG010000001.1:0-34883 GCA_024640825.1 Gammaproteobacteria bacterium | reverse complement strand
CGGGTAGGCCGGTGATCGAGTGGGGAGTGGGCAGTATTGTCTCCGAATCCTTTCAGCAGGCGCTGATCCTTGCCGTTGCCAGCATTTTGGTGCTGCTGATTCTTAACTTTCGCAATCTGCGGGACGCCGTGCTTATTCTGATTCCTCTGGCGCTGGCGGCGCTGTTCACGCTTGCCGCCGGGGTTGTTTTTGATGAACCGATGAACATGGCCAATGTTATTGTTCTGCCCCTGATCTTTGGTCTGGGTGTGGACAACGGGATTCACGTCGTCGACCGTTTTCATGGCGCCGGCGACGTAGAACACCTTCTGGCGTCAAGCACACCGCGGGCAGTGGTTTTATCGACGTTGACCACCATTGGCACTTTTGCCGCCCTTATGCTTTCTCCTCACGACGGCACCGCCTCCATCGGCATGCTGCTGACATTGGCTGTGGCGCTGCTGCTGGTCTGCACCGTTTTCGTGTTGCCTGTGCTGCTCTCGGTCGTGGTGGGGGATCGGTCGCTGGACGCCGGCGGGCGCTTGTCTCAGACCTGACCCGCTGCCCGGGGCACTTTAGGTCTCAGCATGCGGCGGATCTCCTGCAACGGCACAGCGCGGCTGAACAGATAGCCCTGGCCGTACTCGCACTGCTGCGCCAGCAGGAAATCGAGCTGAGCCTGGGTCTCCACACCTTCCGCAACGACTGCCATGTTCAAACGGTGGGCCATTGCAATGACCGCGGCGGTAATGGCCTTATCGTCCGTGCTTTGCGGAATGTCCATGACGAAACTTTTGTCCACCTTGACGGTATCGATGGGGAACTTCTTCAGGTAGTTTAAGGACGAGTACCCCGTACCGAAATCGTCTATCGCCAAGCGGATACCGAGGCTGTGAAGGCGGTGCACGGTTTCTGATGCCGCGTCAACGTCGTGCATCAGCATGGTTTCGGTGATCTCCAACTCGAGGCAGGCAGGATCCAGGTGCGCTTGTCTCAGACAGCGCCGGATGGTAGCTATGAGGTTGGGGTCCCGGAACTGCCGCGGGGAAATGTTGACGGCAATGCACAGTGGGCTTCCCTGCTGTTCCACGAGAAGTCGGCCTGCCGCGCAGGCTTCTTCCAGCACCCAGTTTCCGATCTCGACGATGTCACCCGTTTCCTCGGCGATCTCGATAAAGCCGTCGGGGCTGATCAGCCCGCGCTCGGGATGCTGCCAGCGGATCAGGCACTCGACGCCGACCAGTTCCTGGTCGACAAGGCGGATTTTTGGCTGGTAGTAGAGTTCGAACTCGCTGCGCTCCAACGCGCGACGCAGCTCGTATTCGGTGCGCAGCCGTTTCACCGCGTTGGTGTTGAGATCTTCGCTGTAGAATTGGAAATTGTTGCGTCCCTGTTCTTTCGCGCGGTACATGGCCAGATCGGCGTTCTTCAGCAGCATGTTCGCATCGACACCATCGTCAGGAAGCATGGCTATGCCGATGCTGGTGGTTACAACCAGCTGATGGCCCGATATCGTGATGGGCTCGCGCATTGTGTTGAGTATTTTCTCAGCGACATGCCCGGCGTCGGCTGGGGAGCGCACTTCGTAGAGCAGAATTGTGAACTCGTCGCCGCCGGGCCGCCCGACGGTGTCTTCCTTGCGCACGCAGCCCAGAAGACGCTCCGCTACCTCTCTGAGGAGTTCGTCTCCCGCTTCGTGCCCAAGGGTGTCGTTCACGCGTTTGAACTGATCGAGGTCGAGGTAAAGAAGCGCTCCGCGCTGCTGGGATCGGAGGCAGTGCTCGATGCTCTGGCGCAGTCGGTCATTGAACAGCCTGCGGTTGGCCAGCTCCGTGAGCGTATCGAAGAACGCCATGCGCTCCATGCGGCGTTGATTGGTTTTCATCTCGGTGATGTCGGCAATCTGCAGGATGCAGTAGCTGGGCTGGTCGTTGCCGTCTCGCTGCAGCACCATGTGGCAGTTGGCCCATATCTCCAGCCCGCTGGCGCAGAGCAGTCGGCGCTCATTGTAGACGGTAACCTCCCTGGCCTGAATCAGACGATCCAGCTGGGCTTTCAGATCGGCCCGATCTTCTGCGGGCAGCAGCCGGGAAATATGCAGCCCGTTCAGCGCTTCCTCAGGGTAATCGAGCAGACTTTTGGCAAATCGATTGGCCTCGAAAATGTAACCTCGCGTATCCAGCAGGACGATGCCGATGGGTGCGTTTTCGAAAGCGCCCCGGAACCTTTGTTCGCTGGCCTGCAGGCGAACCTCGGCTTCCCTCAGCTTGCTCACGTCTTTGGCAATGCACAGGACGCAGGGTGTGGCATCCAGATCGATGAGCGTGGCGCTGAGCAGGGCCGGTATCTGTTGTCCGGATTTGGCGCGGAGCACGATGTCCCGGTTGCTGAGGTGGCCGTGCTCAGTGAGGGTCGCCGCGGCTTCCGCCAGGTCCTGGGGCTCGACGAACGCGTCGAACGCGCCAATGGGTTTCCCCAGCAGCTCGTCCCGGGAATAACCCGAGCTCTGACAGAAGGCGGTGTTGACATCGCATATGATCAATCCCTGTTGCTGCAGAATGACGATGCCGTCCGGGCTCTGTGAGAAAACCCGGGAGAATTTCTCCTCGCTGTGCCTGGCAGCCGATTCCGCCTCGATCCGCTTGCTGACGTCCCTGGCGATGCACAGGATGTGCAGCTCCCCGTGCAGCTCTATGTATCTCAGGGACATCTCCACCGGTTTGAAGCGGCCATCGGATGCTTGCATCCGGGTCTCCAGGGTCACGCCTGAAGGGTGCTGGCGGAGATCCTTAAGCGTCCTTTCCCATTCATCGGGGTCTGCCCAGAGGCCGAGGTCCAGATCGCGGACGCCGATGGCCTGCTCGCGGCTGTATCCCACCACCTGGGTGAAACCCGGGTTGAAATCAATAAGGGTGCCATTGGCTCCGTGGAGGATGATGATGGCGTCCGGGCTGGAGTGAAAAATGCGCGAAAACCGATCGTCGTCTGCCGCGCCGGACAGGGCAAACAGTTTCGCGGCTGCCGCGGGGGCCGTTTTCTTGCCCAGAACCAGCAAGCTGCCGTCGGTCAGCCCCATGATCTGAACGCGCAGGATGGGCGTCTGGCGTTGCCGGGGCTCCACGCGGGAAGCCTCATCGTCCCTTTGAGCGGGTGCGATCGCAGACAGTCGCAGCGGCGTCAGGGGAAACAACTCGCCCGGACGCTGCCGCGCGGCTTTAAGAGCTTTCACGCAGTCGGGTACTGCGGATGTTGGGAGATATTCCAGCAGGCTGGTGCCGATGAGGTCAGCCGAGGACATCGTCATCAATCGGGTTGCACCCGGACTCGCGTATCTGACGCGGCCTTTGGCATCCAGCCGAAGCGTCAGATCCGATAGCGCGCCGATAGCGTTGTCCCAGACGTCGAGGTCAGTCAGACCGCCGCCGATTTCTCCGTCGATCTGGCTAGCCGTCTGGTCCGAGTCGGACGCGGTTGGAGACCCGGTTGGAGACCCGGTTGACGACCCGACCTGCGCGGCAGAGGATTTTCGACGCTTTGTGATCTGTAAAATAAGGAGCGCGCCAGCGGTGGCGCCGGCGATCGCCGGCAAGACCCAGGCGAATGGCACAGCCAGGAATTCCGGCATCCTGTGGGGCGTTGCCAGGTGCAGGTATCCTGAGGCTACGGCAGTCCCTGCTGCGGTCAGCGCGAGCAGCCATGATCTCGGATCGAGACGTTGCATCTGCTTACTCTTGTTCCTCGCGATGGGCTCTGGCTATGCTGGGCCCAAAGGCTGGGGAAGTGTCATCCATGAACTACAGGCTGAAGATATCCGTAGCTGGCCAGGGGCTCTATGACATCACGCACAAAGTTGCTGAAACTGTGGTGAGTTCCGGTGTGACTGAGGGGCTTGTCACAGTTTTTGTGCGGCACACATCAGCCAGCCTGCTGATCCAGGAGAATGCCGATCCGAGCGTTCAGCGCGACCTGGAAAACTGGCTGGGCCGGCTGGTACCCGAGCAGGACGATCTTTATACCCACACTGCAGAAGGGCCCGATGACATGCCTGCGCACATCAAAAGCGCGCTGACCGCCACCAGTCTTGGCATACCGCTGTTAAGCGGACGGTTGGCCCTGGGAACCTGGCAGGGTCTTTATCTCTGGGAGCACCGCCATCGACCGGGCGAACGGGAAATCGTCGTCAACCTCTTGGGTGAGTGGGGCGATCGTTGAGCGAATCTTTGACGATGTCTTCCATCCAGCGCTTGTGCCCTTCGGGATCGAGAATCACGGAGGCCAGGTAGAGCAGCAGGTCCTTGTGGTTCTGGGTCAGGCGCGCCGTCTTCATGGCCTGCTCGCCGGGCTTGCTGTTGAGATAGCGGAAGCAGGCCTTCAGATCCTGATCTTGCCCCAGCACCCCGGAGATGTGCTCGTTGATCAGACTGTGAAGGGGTTCCAGATCCTCCGGCGTCAGCCCGGCTTCGTCGGGATTCAGCACGACGTTGGCCCAGACGGTGGTCAGCAGAATGCGGTAGACGTCTTTGTCGATAAAGCGCTCGACGACCTGGGAGCGCTCAACCAGATCGTCCAGCATGGGCTGGAAGCGGGCGCGTAATTCGGCTTCTGGAATCCGGTCGACCACTTCCCGATGTCAGGCGCGCAGCTTCTTGAGGTCTTCCAGGGTCGCAGAGAGTCGGTCCAGGCGCGTGGCGATGTCCTGCAGTACCGGGTCGGCGGGCGTATCTCTGCAGAACGCGGCCAGCGCGCTCCGCAGGCGTCGTTCGCTGTCACGTTCTTCGGCCACGAAACGCCCCAGCAGGCCCCCCGTCTGCGGGTCGATTGTGCGATCCGAAAATACCTCTGCGAGAGGGTCGTCAACTTTCTCGGCGGATTCTGAGTCTTCCGGCCGGTAGCCCAGAACGCGTTGAAATTTCTCTACGTCGGAGGCGTCGGATGCCGCCAGCCGCAGGTTCTCCTCGTACTGTTTGCTGGGTTTCTCTCGAACCGAGAAACCTAACTCGCACAGTCTTTTCGTAAAAGCGGCCGAATGCTCCTGCTCGCGAATAGCCACGACGTTCAGAACCTCGGCCAGATTTGTATCGCCGGTTGCGTCTCTCCAGGCGCTCAGCAGGGCGTAGCCTCGAGCCTCCCCCACCGCAATGGCGTTGAGTAGTCCAAGATAGGTTGGTTTTTGACTCATGACGGTCACCCGCTGATGATTTGGATACAGTGTACGAAGGCGGGGCCGGGGTCTCAATGCGGATCGCGCCTTATTCTGTCCCGACCTTACATCCATTCATTTGCAAAGCCTGAAAGCTCTCAGTAACTTAGCCTTCCCCTCGCTGAATGGTGGTGCGATTCGTGTTGCAGTTTGATCGAATCAGTCTGCCGGAAGACAGTCCGGCCCTGCGCGCTGAAGTGCGCGAATTCCTGGCGGCAGAATCTGAGCATCTAGCCCGCCCGAATTCGGATTTTGGAACCGGCCACGATCCTGCTTTTTCCCGCAAGCTGGGCGCCCGCGGCTGGATCGGCATGACCTGGCCCAAACAGTACGGTGGTGCGGAGCGATCCTTTTTTGAGCGCTACGTGGTGACGGAGGAACTGCTCGCGGCGGGCGCTCCGGTCAGCGCGCATTGGATTGCCGATCGGCAGAGCGGGCCGCTGCTGCTGCGTTTTGGGACCGATGCTCAGCGGGAGGCCTACGTGCCCCCCATCGCCCGCGGCGAGAGCTATTTTTCCATCGGCATGAGCGAGCCCAATACCGGGTCGGATCTCGCTTCCGTGCGCACGACGGCGAAGCGTACGGGAGACGGCTGGCTCATCAACGGGACCAAACTGTGGACCAGTGAAGCACACCGTAATCACTATATGATTACCCTGGTGCGAACCGATGCACCGTCGGACAATCGTCACGCGGGACTTTCTCAGATCATCGTCGACCTGAAGAACGATGGCGCGCGGATAAGGCCCATCAGGAACATCGCCGGCAGTGAGGATTTCAACGAAGTGGTGTTCGAAGATGTGCTAGTGCCGGAAGATCGGATTGTCGGCGAGCCGGGCAACGGCTGGCAGCAGGTCACCAGCGAGCTGGCTTACGAGCGCGCCGGTCCCGAGCGGTTTCTGTCCGCCTTCCGGGTTTTTGTGGAGCTGGTCCGGGCCGCTGGGGAAGCCCCCGAGCCGCAGCTTGCTGCCGCCATCGGCCGCATTGCCGCCCACCTCATGGCCCTGCGCAGGATGTCCATTTCTGTGGCTGGCATGCTGGAAGACGGGCAAAGCCCGGAAGTGGAAGCGGCGCTGGTAAAAGGGCTTGGCAACGATTTCGAGAAGCTGCTGCCCGAGGTCGCCCGGCTCGCCGTTCCCACCGGTCCGGGTGCGGAACACCGGCGGTTCCGCCAGACGTTCGCCGACACGCTGCTGCTGTCGCCGGCGTTCACCATTCGTGGAGGCACTCGTGAAATTCTGCGTGGAGTCATCGCCCGCGGCTTGGGGTTGCGCTGATGGATACACGACAGCTGCTGATCGATACCGCGGAACGGATCTTCTCCGACCATTGCGACAAGGCTGTGCTTGATGCGGCTGAACGCGGTGAATTCCCCGAACGCCTTTGGAATGTCGTTCGGGAGAACGGGTTTCATGAGCTTGCCATGGCGGACAGCGGGGTTGATCTCAAGGATGCGTTCGCCGTAATTCGTGTTGCGGGCAGGCACGCTCTGCCGCTGCCCATGGTGGAGATCCTGCTCGCCAACCGCTGGCTGCAGAGCTCCGCCGAGCTGGCCGTGATTGGCCGTCTCGAAGGGGATCGTATTGCCGATGTTCCCTGGGCTGGAAATGCCAAGCGGGCACTTGGTATCGACTGGGAAGGCGCTGACGGGGTGTCAACCTCAGTATCGGTCGAGGAGATCGGAACGGCACGCAACGTTGCCGCTGAATCTCGAGACGGCCTCCCGGTTATGGCGGGTGCTCAGCCGCTCGGGCTCAACGAGCCCGCTTTCGAAATGCTCGCGCTGGGCCGCGTGGCGTCGATGGCTGGATGCTTGGAACGTATTCTCGAGCTGTCGCTGCAGTATGCGAACGAGCGGGAACAGTTCGGCCGCCCCATCTCCAAGTTTCAGGCGATACAGCACAATCTGGCGATTGTTGCAGGGGAAGTGGCGGCAGCCAGCCGGGCTGCCGATGCTGCCATCGACGCGCTGGAGGGTGATCGCTTTGCTCTGGAAGTAGCCGCGGCGAAAGCCCGCGTCGGGGAAGCGGCAGGCATCGTCGCGGAAAGTGCCCATCAGGTCCACGGGGCGATGGGTTTCACCCACGAGCATCAGCTGCATCACTTCACCCGGCGGGTCTGGGCCTGGCGGGACGAATACGGCAACGAGGCGTTCTGGCAGGAGCGGCTCGGACGTCATCTTGCCGGAATCGGCGCTGAGAAGGTCTGGGATTTTCTGGCGACGCGTGGCTGACGACCTGCCGAACCGGCCCGAACCGCCGCTGTGCATAGCAATCAGTGAGTGCCTGCTCGGGAGGGAAGTGCGCTATGACGGCAGCGGCGCTCGGTCTTCGTTCCCCCACGATCTGCTGCACGGGCTCTTTCAGTATCGTGGTATCTGTCCCGAGATGGCGATAGGCATGGGCACCCCGCGTGATCCCATCCGGCTGGTGGGTGATGTTCGGGCTCCCCAGGCTGTTGGCGTCAAGGATTCAGGCGTGAACGTAACGGCAAAGCTGGCAGGGTTCGGGCGCGAGCAGGCCACCGCTCTTGGTGACCTTGGGGGCGACGTCATGGGTTACGTGTTCATGAAAAACTCCCCCAGCTGTGGCCTCTACCGCGTCAAGGTATACCCCCACGAAGATGGGCGAGTAACCGGCGCGCCTGTGTCAAGGGGTCGTGGTATCTATGCGGCCGCCGTGGTGGAAGCCCTTCCAGCGCTGCCGGTGGAGGAGAGCGGTCGTCTGCAGGATCCGGTACTGAGAGAAAATTTCGCCTGCCGGGTTTTTACCTACGCGCACTGGAAGAAGACCGAGTCTGTTGGTCTTACGCCGGCCCGATTGATAGCCTTTCACAGCCGGTACAAGTATCTGCTCATGGCCCACAGCGTCCCTCACTATCAGGAGGCCGGGCGCCTGCTGAGCAACCTGAAGTCAGGGTTCGATGCGCGCGCTGCCACGTATCTCGGCGTTCTCATGGCGGGGCTCAGCCGTCCCGCGGCCCGGTCGGGGCATGCCAACGTGCTGTCTCACCTGCAGGGTTATCTGAAAAAGCAGCTCGATGGGCCAACGCGTCAGGAACTCGCTCAGCTCATCGACGCTTATCGCAAGGGAGAGCTTCCGTTGATGGCCCCAATCACGCTGCTAAAGCATCACCTTCGACGCCATCCTGATGAATACGTGCTGCATCAGGCGTATCTCGATCCCCACCCGGGCTATTCGGGGTTGCGTCGCACGCTTTAGCCCGGAGGGTCTGCCCGGTCTGTGAGCGTCAAGCCGACCATGGCGTCATAGCTCCAGGAGAACTGCTCGATGGCGCGCGGATCGTCGCGTCCTCGCAGGCAGCGATGAGAACGAATTCAGGCGCCTTGGCAGCGCAAGCGCGAGAAACTCTGGGCTTTCGAGGATTAATCAGAGGTTCCTTAGATCTTCAAATTGGGGTTCGCTGCGACGCCCATGCGCGACGGGATGCGGGGTAAGATATTAACCATGGAAGCACCCACCCAGCAGCAGGAACGGGCTGACCGCCTGCTTGAGATCCTGCAACTCGAGCCTATCGAGCAGAACCTTTATCGGGGCAGCAATGAAGTGCGCGGTGATTTCCGGCTGTTCGGCGGTCAGGTCCTCGCCCAGAGCCTGCGCGCCGCGTACCAGACCGTGGACGACAGACAGGCTCACGCTCTGCATGCCTATTTCATCCGTGCTGGTAATGCCTCGCTGCCGGTCCTCTATGAAGTGGATCGTATTCGCGATGGCCGCAGCTTCACGACCCGCCGGGTTGTGGCAATTCAGCAGGGTGAGGCCATCTTCAGCATGAGCGCGTCCTTTCAGGTCGAAGAGGCGGGATTCGAACATGCCGATTCCATGCCCAACGTTCCTCTTCCGGAAGAACTCGAAGACGACGTCTCGGTGGTTCAGCGCCTGAAGGAGCTCGACCCAGGTCTCAGCCCCCTGGCGGGTCGGGTTCGGCCCTTCGAGATGCGCTCGGTATTTCCCCTGGGAAGCAGCGCGTGGCGACAGAATCGGTCCTGGAATCCGGTCTGGATTCGATTTTGCCGGCCGGTTTCGGCAGACGATTTCGGCCTCGATCGGTGTCTGCTGGCCTATGCGTCAGATATGGGACTGGTTTCCACTGCGGCGCTGCCCCACGGCGAGTCGGTCTCCCGTAGCGAGCTGCAGTTGGCGAGTCTGGACCACGCGCTGTGGATCCACCGACCCGTAACCACGGACGACTGGCTGCTTTTTCACCGGCGTACCAGCATGGCGGAAGGCGCCCTGGGCCTGGTTCATGCTGAAGTGTTCGCGCGCGATGGTACGCTGGTCGCTTCCGTTTCCCAGGAGGGGCTGCTGCGTTTGCGGAATGCCGCGGGCTGAGCCTTACCCGTCGCGGTAACGCACTTCCCGCACCACGAAGCTAAGCCCGCCGCTGCCGGTGAGCAGCCGCAGCGCGGTCGCGGTGTTATCCGGAAGGGGGATGTGAGTGGCGTCGACCTGCAGTTGGTTCCAGGTTGGATCCACTGATCGCCATGCGCCGTCTACGAAAACTTCGTTCCAGGCATGAAAACGGAATGCCGGTGGCGTCAGGTCAGCATAGGCCAGGCCGAAAACGGTACGGCTGGGAATATCCAGGCTGCGGGCCAGCGTGGTGAGGAGGTCGGCATATTCACTGCAGTCGCCGCGCGGATCATCCAGCAGGGCAAGCACATGGGTGGAATTCCCGGCCTCGACGTATTCCACATAGTCATGAACGAAACTGGTTAGGGCGGTGACCTGATCCGCTGGCCGGGTGGCGACGCCCACAGCTCGACGTGCCAGGACCCGGATACGCGTGTCCGAGATCGGAAATGCGGAGGTTTCCTGCAGCGCGCTACGTCGCTGGTTGTTGCCTGATAAGGGATTGGCGCCCAGCCGCAGCGTGCGTCCGTCCTCTGCCAGCAGATCCGGCCAGAGGTCACCGGGCGAAATCTGGCCTTCGATTTCCAGCGCCAGCGCGCTGATGTTTTGGTGATCCGGTAGAGGCCGATCGACTGGGACGAAATAGCTGGCGGCCTGCAAAACCGTTCTCGGCGCCAGCGCTACTTCAGCTGACACCCGCTGCAACTCGAACAGGCCGGAAATTGTCATGGTGACCGGTGCCATGGCGTCGTCCAGTTGGATGCTCGAAGGGTCCATGGGTGAGGCGTGCTCCACGACATATCCAGTACGGTTGCGGGCTTCGACGCGGAACACCCGGGGTACCACCTGACCGCGACTGAAGTCCAGCGTCGAGACCACTCTCGTCGCTCCCGGCTGCGGCTGGTTGCCCAGCAGCCAGGATTCGAACGCCAGATATTCGCCCATATCATACGCCCAGTTCGCCGCATGCCAGTTCAATTCGGCGGATAGTGACGTGTCGGCGGACGATTTGAACGAGCCCGCTTTGTGCCGCCGCTGAACCCTTGCGGTTTCGTAGCCATCGCCGCTGCTGCGAATCAGGGTTCCTGCCGCAACCCCGGGCCGCTTGTGCCACTGCTCGGCCCGGCGCAGCGAATAGGGCGGGTAGGCACCGAAGATCAGAGTTTCCTCGATTCTGACCGGATTACCCGGTGTCAGAACGAACCGTAGATCGCTTTTGAACACCCAGTCGCCGAGCGGGTGCTTGTACCCGTCGGTGTGCATGAATCCGACCTGCTGGTCGTTGAGCATCAACCGATACCAGCGCTCGCCGGCCAATCCGCTGGCGCTTTTGATCACCGGGTCGGAACAGCGGGTCAGGCTGAGGTTGAGGGCCCCCAGGGTCATCGCGATGAGAAAAGCCGCAAGCAGCCGATGTGCCAAACGTCTGATTCCGGACGGTGGAAGCTTGATTGTAGGGGGGATCGGTCGCCGCGTCCCGGGATCGCTCGTCTAGCCTTTCTGCTGCTCGGCGGTTTTCGTCATGAATGGCTGTAGTATGGTGGCCAGCATCGTCGACGCCGGGCAGGTAGTCCAGGTCTTCGCCCTTGCTGAGGCTGTCCGGGGCGGAGGTCACCTTGTTGTCATGGTCCTTGTCTTGGTCACCGCCGATGCTGTCGTTCTCTTCATTCCTTCCGATGATCTAGTAAAGGGGCACCTCGTTGCAGCATTGGCTAGAATGCGGTCTCCATTTTGTGAAGCAGGTAATGAAAGAGGAATCCACAGACTTCATCCGGCAGCGAATCAGTGAGGATCTGGCCACCGGCAAGCTCAAAGGAGAGGTCGTCACCCGTTTCCCCCCCGAGCCCAACGGCTATCTGCACATTGGACATGCAAAATCCATCTGCCTGAACTTTGGGGTCGCCGAGCAGTTTGGCGGCTTTACCTATCTGCGGTTTGACGACACAAACCCGGAGAAAGAGAGTGACGAGTATGTGCAGGCAATCATTCGCGATGTTGCCTGGCTGGGCTTCGACTGGGGCGACCGCCTGACCCACGCCTCCGATTATTTTCAGAAGCTCTATGACTTCGCCGAAGACCTGATCCGCGACGGCAAGGCCTACATCTGCAGCCTTAGCGGCGAGGAGATTCGTGCCGGACGCGGTACGCTGACTGAGCCGGGCCAGGACAGCCCGTATCGAAACCGGGCGGTCGAAGAGAATCTGGATATGTTCCGGCGCATGCGTGCCGGTGAGTTTTCCGATGGGGCGCATGTTCTGCGCGCGAAGATCGACATGGCGTCGCCCAATATCAACCTGCGTGATCCGGTGCTCTATCGCATCCGCCATGCAACCCACCAGCGCACCGGTGACACCTGGTGCATTTACCCGATGTACGACTACACGCACTGCATCTGCGACGCGCTGGAGGGCATCACCCACTCCCTGTGCACCCTGGAGTTCGAGGACCATCGCCCGCTTTACGATTGGGTGCTGGACAATATCAACGTCAACATCCATCCGCCGCAGATCGAGTTTTCTCGGCTGGGGCTGGAATACACGGTTATGTCGAAGCGCCTGCTGCAGCGGCTCGTCGAGGAAAATCGCGTCGACGGCTGGGACGACCCGCGGATGCCCACCATTGCGGGCTTGCGCCGTCGCGGCGTGACCCCTGGCGCCATTCGAGATTTCTGCCGGCGTGTTGGCGTTACCAAGCAGGACAACGTTGTCGAGATGAGCCTGCTGGAATTCTGCATCAGGCAGGATCTGGAAAGCGCCAGCCCGAGAGCTATGGTGGTGCTTGATCCGCTGAAGGTGACGCTGACCAACTACGCCGAAGACAATGAGACGCTGGAAGCTCCCTGGCATCCCCAGCAGGATCACCTGGGCCGCCGGTCGATACCCTTTGGCCCCAACCTTTTCATCGAGCGGGAAGACTTTGCCGAGGTGCCCCCAAAGAAATTCAAGCGCCTGTCACCTGGAGAGATGGTGCGTCTGCGTTACGGGTACATCATCCGCTGCGACGAAGTGATCAAGGACTTCGACGGTCGGATCACCGAGCTACGATGCAGCTACTTTCGCGATTCGAAAAGCGGTGCCGATACCAGCGGCCTAAAACCCAAGGGGGTCATACACTGGGTAGCGGCGGAAGCGTCTGTACCAGTTCGAGTACGTTTATACGAGAGGCTGTTCCGGGAGCCGGCCCCGTCGGGCTCTACCTTCCTTCAGGACCTCAATCCGGAATCCATGCGGGTGGTGGAAGCCCGGGCTGAACCTGCCATCATGGATAGCGTGGAAACACGCTTTCAGTTTGAGCGGACCGGCTATTTCTGCCGGGACAGCGAGCTGGAGAACGTATTCAATCGCACCGTCACGCTTCGGGACAGCTGGAAACCCTGATCGCAGTCGAGCGGCATGGGCTGGACAGAGGGCCTGGCCACAGGGTCCGGGGGAGGAATCGTTGAGTAAATCAAAAGCCGGGCCGGCTTACCTCGATGCGCATCTCGATGTGGACACCCGGGTGAGGGATCTGCTGGGCCGGATGACGCTGACCGAGAAGCTGCGCCAGCTGGGGTGCGTCTGGTCGAGCGATCTCGCCGCCGATGCCGCGTTCGACGCCGAAACGGCTCGAAAGCACCTGTCTGAGGGCATCGGGCAGATCACCCGGATTGGTGCCAACACTGGCCTCAAGCCCCCGGAAAACGCCGCATTCGCCAACGCGATCCAACGCTTTCTGGTGGAGGAGACCCGCCTGGGAATCCCGGCCATCATTCACGAGGAAGCCCTGGCAGGATTCTGTGCTCGGGGCGCGACGCAATATCCGCAGGCCATCGGTCTGGCAGCCACCTTCCAGCCGGAGCTGGTGCGGCAGATGGCAGATGCGATCCGTCAGGAGATGCTCGGGGTCGGCGCGCGGCAGGCGCTCGCGCCGGTGCTGGACATCGCCCGAGATCCTCGGTGGGGACGGCTGGAAGAGACGTTTGGTGAAGACCCCTATCTGGCGGGACGAATGGGGGTCGCCTACGTGCGCGGCCTGCAGCGAGCCGAACCCGGCCAGGGAGTCATGGCAACCGCCAAGCACTTTCTCGGCTATGGGCTTCCCGAAGGCGGAATGAATCATGCGCCCGTGCACCTCGGACCGCGCCAACTGCGAGAGGTCTATGCGGAACCCTTTGCCGCCGTCATCCGCGAGGCGAACCTTCAGGGCATCATGAATTCCTACAGTTCCGTGGATGGTGTTCCCTGTGCCGGCGCCGAAGAGATTATCGATGAGCTGCTTCGGGAAGAGCTGGGCTTTCAAGGTCTGGTTGTCGCCGATTACTACAGCGTCGATCTGCTGGTTCGCCATCATCGTGTGGCATCAGACAAAGGCGCTGCCGCTGCCATGGCGCTGGCCGCCGGGCTGGACGTGGAGTTGCCGGCGCTCGACTGTTACGGCGAGCCGCTGGAGGCCTTGGTTGCGGAAGGGGCGGTAGACGAGAAGCTGGTGGATCGCGCGTTGACCCGGGTTTTGAAAGCCAAGTTTCAGCTGGGCCTCTTCGAGGCACCGTACGTTGATGCAGCGGCTGCAGATGCCGCTTTCGATACGCCTGATCATCGGCTGCTGGCAAGGCAGCTTGCGGAAAAATCCGTGGTGCTGCTCAAGAACGACGGACTCCTGCCTCTGCGGCCCGGATGCCGGGTTGCGGTTGTTGGCCCGACCGCTGATGACCCGCGGCTGCTGCTCGGCGACTATCACTATCCGGCTCACGCGGAGATTGTGTATCGGCGGGAAGAACTGGCTACGGATATCTCGCCAGGAGCGGATGGAGATTTCAGGCCAGGCCCCTACTTTGTCGATATGGTAACGCCGCGTCAGGGCATCGAAGCGTTCGCGAAGGTGGATTATGTGCCCGGGTGCGCCGTGCGTGGCGATGAACGGTCGGGTTTTGCGGACGCGCTGCGAGCCGTGCGCGATGCTGATGTGGCCGTGGTCTGCGTGGGCGGCAGGAGTGGCCTGTTGCCGGACTGCACCAGCGGCGAGTTTCGCGACGCGGCGAACCTGTCTCTTACGGGCATGCAGACCGAGCTGATCAGGGAGGTGGCTGCCACCGGGACCCCGGTGGTGCTGGTAGTGATCGGAGGTCGAGCTTTTGCTCTGACCCAAGAGGTCGAACACTGCGACGCCCTGATCATGGCGTGGCTGCCTGGCGAGGAAGGTGGCAGCGCTCTGGCACGGATTCTGTTCGGCGAGGTCAATCCCGCCGGTCGGCTGCCCGTGTCGCTGCCTCGTAGTGTGGGCCAGGTTCCCGTCTACTATAACCACAAGTCCGGCGGTGGCCGCAGCATGGCGCTTGGGGACTACATCGACCTGCCTACTCGCCCGTTGTATCCCTTCGGGCATGGTTTGTCCTACAGCAGCTTTGCCTACACGGAGTTGGTCTGCCCGGATACGGCAGACGTTTACAGCGCCATCGATCTCTGGGTGACTGTGGTCAACGATTCTGATCGGGATGGCGAAGAGGTTGTCCAGCTTTACGTGCGTGACAAGGTGGCTGACGTTGCCAGGCCGGTCCAGCAGCTGGCCGGTTTCAAGCGCGTCGCCCTGTCCGCAGGGGCGTCCTGCAGGGTGCGTTTCCATCTGGATGCTTCGCTGCTGGCCTATTACGATCGAAAGATGCGCTACGTGGTAGACCCTGGAGAGGTCGACTTGATGGTGGGAGCTTCCAGCCGGGACATTCGGTTGCGTGCAACCCTGGTACTTCAGGGTGAGCAGCGCCCTCTGAAGCAGCAGCAGGTGTTGGCTACTCAAGTAGAGGTTAACCATGACTGAAAAATTGACTGAGAAATTGACTGAGAAATTGACTGAGAAATTGGCTGACAGATCGCTGCTGAGTAGCGGCGTAACTCTCATGGAAGTCAGCCCGCGTGACGGTCTTCAGAACGAGTCCACGCTGGTCTCTACAGACGACAAGCTCACACTCATCCACCACGCGCTTGAAGCGGGAGCGCGACGGCTGGAGGTCACCAGCTTCGCACATCCGAAGTTGATGCCTCAGATGGCCGACGCTGAAGCCGTGTGCAGCGGCTTGCCACAGCGTGGTGACGTCATCTACACCGGCTTGGTCCTCAACCAGCGGGGGTATGAGCGGCTGCTTGCTACCGAGCGTCTCGATGAAGCGGGGCTTGTGGTGCCTGCGACAGATGCCTTTGCGCAGCGCAACCAGGGCATGGATGTCCAGGCCTGCATTGCGATGGCGCGTCGGGTGCTCCGTGACGCACGGCAACGAGGTCTGCGGGCTCAGGCGACCATCGCCGTGGCCTTTGGCTGTCCCTTCGAAGGCGAAGTGGCGCTGTCGAAGTTACTGGAAATTGCCGGGTACCTGGCCGAGGAAGGCCCGGTAGAGATTGCGCTCGCCGATACCGTCGGCGTTGGCGTGCCTGGCCAGGTGCTCGAAGCCTTCGTCGCGCTGCGGGATCTTCTTGGTCCCGGGATGCCTCTGCGAGGCCACTTCCACGACACTCGCAATACCGGGCTGGCCAACGCCTTCGCCGCTCTGCAGGCTGGCGTGGAGACCCTTGATGCCAGCATCGGCGGCATCGGTGGCTGTCCGTTCGCGCCCAATGCCACGGGCAATATCGCGTCGGAGGATCTGCAGTACATGCTGGGCCGTATGGGTATTGAAACAGGGGTGGATCTGGATGTGCTCATCGAGACTGCCGCCTGGCTCGAGAGTGTACTGGGCAAGCGGGTGCCGTCGATGCTGCTTCGATCTGGCGGCTTTCCTCCGGGGAACAAGACGGAATCGCAGGGCACTGCAGCCTCCGGATTGACACCGTGAGCGAAGGGTCGGAAACATCGGGACCCCTTGCCGACCTGCGTGTGCTCGAGCTGGGACAGCTCATTGCAGGACCTTTCTGCGGCCAGCTGCTCGGTGATCTGGGCGCTGAAGTCATCAAGGTGGAACCCCCTGGCGTGGGCGACCCCATGCGGTCCTGGGGCCAGGGCCTGCCGGTGTGGTGGTCGGTGATCGGGCGCAACAAGAAATGCGTATCTTTGGATTTGCGAGAGCCCGAGGGGCAAGCCCTGCTCAAGCGCCTCGTCGCCGAGGCCGACGTGCTCGTTGAGAATTTTCGACCGGGCACCATGGAAAAATGGGCGCTCGGTTACGCGGATCTGGCTGCAGTGAATCCAAAGCTCATCATGGTGCGCGTTTCCGGATTCGGGCAGACCGGACCCTATGCGCGGCGGGCGGGGTATGGGTCCATCGGTGAGGCCATGGGCGGCATCCGCTATCTGGCAGGGGATCCTGATCGCCCGCCGAGCCGGGTCGGCCTGTCCATCGGAGACTCGCTGGCGGCCACCTTTGCCTGCGTGGGCACCCTGGCGGCGCTGCATCATCGGGATCGAACCGGCCAGGGGCAGATCGTCGATTCGGCGATCTATGAAGCGGTGCTGGCGATGATGGAGTCGACGATTCCCGAGTACACTGAAGCAGGCGTCATTCGTGAGCGCAGCGGGTCCATCCTGCCTAAAATAGCGCCTTCAAACGTCTATCCAACCAGCGATGGGGAGATGATCGTAATGGGGGCGAATCAGGATTCCGTGTTCAGCCGTCTTTGTGACGCCATGGGGAAATCGGAGTTGGCGCGCGATCCTCGCTATCGGGACCACGCTGCCCGCGGAGAACACCAGCAGGCGCTGGACGAGCTGATCGCAGCCTGGACAACGACTCTGGGTGCGGACGATCTGCTGGCTCGGCTGGAGGAATTTGGTGTTCCCGCCGGTCGCATTTTCCGGGCGCCCGAGATGCTTGCGGATCCTCAGTTCCAGGCGAGAGAGTCCATCGTGGACGTTTCACATCCGCGGTTTAAGGACCTGAAGATGCAGAACGTCGTACCTCGGCTGTCGGCTACCGCGGGCAGCATTCGCTGGCCCGGTCCAGAACTCGGGGCCCACAATTCAGAGATCTACGCGGGCCTCCTTGGTCTCTCACCGGCGGAGATGGCCGATCTGCACAGCCGCGGCATTATCTGAGTCGAGGTCGGGACATCGCGCTTCAACAGTAGAACAGAGGGGAAGACATGAAGGGATTTGACGTTATCGCTCAGGTTCTCAAGGCGGAAGGCGTTGAGTTCGTCGCCTGCTATCCGCGCAACCCGGTCATTGAAGCCTGCGCGAAGGTCGGCATCAGGCCTATCGTCTGTCGACAGGAACGGGTGGGGTTCGGTATTGCCGACGGTTTCAGTCGGGTAACCAACGGCAAGCGCCTGGGCGTGTTCATCTGCCAGCACGGGCCGGGTGCCGAGAATGCGTTTGCCGGAGCGGCTCAGGCGTTTTCTGACAACGTTCCGGTGCTGTTTATCCCCGCTGGTGAGGCCTCCACCAAGCGCGGCATCACGCCCAACTTCAACGCATGTGACAACTACGCCCACGTCACCAAATGGTCCACCTACGTAACCCAGACCAGTCGCCTGGTTCCTGCCCTGCGGCACGCTTTCTATCGGTTGCGTACCGGCAAAGGCGGGCCCGTGCTGGTAGAAACGGCGCAGGACGCGCTTTTTGGCGAGCTCGAGGGCGAGTTCGCCTACCGGCCTGTCTCCGGCTCGCGCTACGCGCCCGACCAGGGCGAGGTAACCGCCGCGGTCGCGGCGCTGGCCGCGGCAGAACGGCCGGTGCTTCATGTGGGGCAGGGCGTGCTTTTCGCGCAGGCCACGGACGAGCTGGTTGCCCTTGCTGAAGCGCTCGATGCGCCGGTCATCACTACCATGCCCGGCAAGAGCGCGTTCCCGGAGAATCACCTCTTATCCGTGGGCGCTTCCGCCATTACCAAGCCGCCCCACCTGCTGCAGATCTATCGCGAGGCCGACTGCGTATTTGCCATCGGCAGCAGTCTGACGCGGACACCTTATGGGACCAACGTGCCTGGTGGCAAAGTGATGATTCAGGCCACGGTGTCCGAAGATGACATTCACAAGGAGTACGCCATCGATCACGCTCTGGTTGGCGATGCGCGGTTGACGCTCCAGGCGGTGCTGGCGGGGCTGGAAGAACTGGGCGTGAATCGTGGCGCCGGGCCGCGCGCGCAGGCAGTCGCACGGGCAAAGCGGGGTTTTCTCGACGAGTGGGCTTCCGAACTCAGCTCTGATGAGGTGCCGATCAATCAGTACCGGATCATCGGTGACATGTTAAAGCACCTGGATGGCGCGGAGACCATCATCACCCATGACGCGGGAACACCTCGCGAGCAGATCATTTCATTCTGGGAAGCCCCAGTGCCTCGCAGCTATATCGGCTGGGGGAAATCGACCCAGCTCGGATTTGGTCTCGGTGCGATCATGGGCGCCAAGCTGGCGGAGCCGGATAAGATCTGCGTCAACATCATGGGCGATGCTGCCATCGGCATGGTTGGCATGGACATCGAAACCGCGGCCCGCAACCGCATCGGCATAATTACTGTGATATTCAACAACGGCATCATGGCGATAGAGTCTGATTCCCTCGTGGACGCGCACACGGATTTCGGCGCTAACTTCGTCGGCGGCAACTACGCGGTGATGGCCGAGAGCCTGGGTGCGCTCGGCCAGCGCGTGACGAAGCCGGATGAGTTCATTCCCGCGCTCGACCGGGCGATCTCGGCTACGCGTGACGGCCGGCCGGCCGTCATCGAGGTTGTTGTGAAGGCGGGTTACAAATGGCCGGGGCGGCCGACCAGCCTCGACTGACGGGTCAGCCCTTCCGCTGCAGGCCCGATTCGTCGGCCGGAGCGCCGGCCAGCTGTCCGTTCAGGCGTGCAGTGCTTGCCTGAAGAACGTCACGGCCGCCTGGTCTACCCAGGTCGGACCGCGGGCGGTATCCAGAAACCCGCAGTGGCCACCCCAGGGAGACGCGATAATTCGCACTCCGGCGGGCAGTCCGGCGAAGCTGTGCAGCGGTATGATGGGGTCATCCTGAGCCAGAATGATGGTCGCCTCGGTGTTCATCAGGGCGGTTCCCGTAAGCGTGTAACGGGACAGGTAGTCGGCCGTGTGTGCGTATTCCGTGTGGTAGCGAACGAACAGGTCCGTCAGCGCCGATACCGAGCGCAGCTGCAGGGCAGGGGAGAAGTCGTAGCGATCGGGAAACGCCAGCTGTTTGGCTTTCAGAGCCCGATGCCATTTGCGAATGAAGTACCAGCGATAACCGGTCCAACCCGCGTCGATGGCGCGCATGGTGACTTCGGGGTCAATCGCAGGACAGATGGCCAGAGTCGGGACCTGCAATGCTCTGGCGACGCGGAGCGCAAAGTTGCCGCCAAGGGAAAAACCCAGCACGCCGCCCCGCCCGGCGCCATGTTCCTGCTGCAGCAGGTTTACCGCGTCTACCACTTCCCGGGTCCTGGCCGAGTGAAACAGCCCTTCGTTCAGATGGGCCGTACCGCCGTGATCCCGCAAATTCAGGCGGGCCACGGTGAATCCCGCATCCCAGAGGTGTTTTGCAGCGGAAAGCAGGTAGTTGGAATCCGCGTGTCCCAGCCATCCGTGGATCAGCACCACCACCGGCGCGATCTCTGTCTGGGGGCTCAGCCAGGCCTGCAGTACGACGCCGCCTCTGCATGTCAGACGGACTTCCCGGGTGACTTCGAGCATAGGCACGGCTCGCGCCGTCACCGCACCCTTTCGGCTCATGCTCGATATCAGCGTCTGCAGGTGGGGGTTCTGCAGCGGCAGCGGTGGGCGAAAATCGACGAGCATCAGGGCAGCAGCGCGCCGCCGTCTACGTCCACGGTTGTACCCGTGACGAAATCGTTGCGAACGGTGAAGAGGATCGCCATGGCGACCTCGTCAGGCGTGCCGGCTCGCTTGATCAGGTTGCCTCCCGTAGCGCTCTCGAGAAAAGCGTTGCGGGCGTCGCCGCTGACCGGAAACATCGGGGTGTCGATGATGCCGGGCGCAACCACGTTGATGCGCCGCGGAGCCAGTTCGGGTGCTACCGCCCTGACGAAACCTTCTACGGCGTTGCCAACGGTGGAAATTGCGGACATGCCCGGGCTGCACTTTCGTGCCGGCGAGCCGCTTACCAGGGTAATGCAGCCGTTTGCGGTGAGGTGTTCCGTCCCCAGGCGCACGCTGTTCAAGTAGCCCCACAGCTTGCGGAAGGAACCCTGGAACCCGTCCAGGTCCATCTCCAGAAAGGGGCCGGTCGCACGTCCCCCACCCGTCGCCGCGTTTATAAGAATGTCGTATGGGGCCAGCTCGGCGAAGGTGGCTGCCATTGCTTCCCGATCCAGCACGTCCAGTTGGCGAACGGTGCCGCGGGTCCCCAGCTCAGCCTTGGCCTCAGCGATGTTGGTGTCGCTGCGGCTCATTGCCACCACCTCGGCGCCCGCGGACGCCAGCTGTCGGGCGGCGGCCAGACCGATACCCGACGTTCCGCCCAGCACCAGGGCGCGCTTGCCTTCGATTTCCATAATCTGCTCCTTAGTCTGTTGAGGTTCTGAGTCGGACCAGAGACCTGCCTCAGAGGGTGTCTGAGGACGTTATCCGGCGGCCTTGAATGCCGTCCCTGGAAAGCAGCGCCACGATTCCGCCGTCGCCCAACAGATGGGCTGCGCCTACCAGGACGAAGTAGCTGCCGGGTTCGCTCAGATAGCCGCGAATCTTATCTGCCATGACCAGGTTTCGATCATCCAGCAGGGCTCGATTGAAGGCTTTGGCCAGTGCCGAATCGCCGGATTGGGCTTTGAACAGTTGCAGAAATCGGCGGTCGTCGCCGGAAAGCCACGCAACCATCATGTCGGCGAGCAAAGGTTCGATCTCCAGCTCCATGTCCAGGGTGTCGGCAAGCAGCTGTACCTGCGTAGCTGGAGGCTGGTCGAAAAGAACACCCAGCTGGGCGTCGAGAGATTCCAGTTCCAGGATCTGCTGGCTCGTTCGCAGCGACAGGAAGTGGCGTTCAACGCCGTAGTCCGGCAGGTAGCCCATTGCCATCAGCCGGGCGATCACCAACTGATTCATCACCATTGCCGGTTTCGCGGCAGCAAGTGTCTGCAGGGACATACCGTAAGCTGCCAGGCGATCATCCAGGCGCCTGGCCAGCGGCTCGGGAAGCGTGCTCTGCAGGGTTTGTCCGGGTGGAAGCAGGGCATGTTCCATGGTCCGCTGCTGCAGGGTTTCCGGGGCAAACTGTTCGGTATTGACCTCTAGCACCAGATAGTCGGACTGCTGGAAAGCCGACGTTACCTGAGCCGGAAGGGGATAGAGGCTGGGCTTCAGAACGTGAATGGATCCGGCCAGATAGACGGTGCTGGCGTCTTGTTGATACTTCCACAGGTAAAGCGGGTGAGGATCTTCGGGAACCTGCGCGCGGATCTCCCGGCCCGTGGTGATACGCTCGCCGTTGAGCCTGACCACCTCACAGGGCTGCGTTTTGTCAGACAGCGTCTCGCAGGCCTCCAGTGCGCCCAGAGCAGCGGCCAGATCGTGGGGCTGCGCGTGGACGGTTGCTGCCAGCGTCTCTTCGTGCCCTGGAACGGCGGCTCTGGCTTTCGCTGGCGGCAGGCTATCGTAGGCGGCGTTGTTGGCCGGGTCTGCGACCGTGACGGCAGTCAGACTGCATAGGGTCAGCGGCAGCATGACTCTGCGCAACCCGGAGACCAGGCTTCGAGCGGATGCCAGCCTTGAGGGCAGGGTCCTGCATGGCCGCTCCGGGGCGCGGACATTCTTTGGCTTCACTGCGTTCGAACGTCTTGAGGCGTTTCCCCAGCCTCGATGATGGCAGACTTGACCTCTTCCATCATCATTCCCAGGCGCGCCTCATCGGTGCCGCGTAGTACCAGCGAGGTGCCGTAGCGGTCTGCGCGGAAAAAGGGATAGCTACCGAGGTCGACGTCCGGATATCGCGATTGAATGTCCCGCAGGGCGCCGGCAATCTGACTCTCGCCGAGATAGGCGGTGACCGAGTGCGAGTGCACCATCGGACCGCTTTCCAGCCTGCCTTCCAGACTGGACAGCATGGCCTGCATCACGGCGGGAATGCCCGCCATGACGAACACGTTCTCGATGCGGAAACCCTGTGGCCCGCCGGTTGGGTTGTCCACCAGCGTCGCGCCCTCCGGCACCCTGGCCATGCGCAGCCGCGATGCCATGACGTCGGGCGGAGCGGGACGCTGCTCGATGCGGGTGGCGATTTCCGGATGTAAGACCAGGTCGACTTCGAACGCCTCGGCGATGCAGTCGGCGGTGATGTCGTCATGGGTGGGACCAATGCCGCCGGTGGTGAATACGTAGTCGTAACGGGCGCGGGTCTCGTTGACGGTTTCGATGATGACTGTCGACACGTCGGGAATGACCCGGGCTTCCCGGACCTGAATACCCCAGTGGCCCAACGTCTGGGCGATGTGGTTCAGGTTCACGTCCTGAGTTCGGCCGGAAAGTATCTCATTGCCGATGATCAGCACGCACGCGGTTACAGCATTGTGATTCATGTTGCTCCGGTTGGCTCAGTTCGGGATGCGGTTTTGCGGCGGCAATCCTACCACGAGTGGCCCCTATGGCTGAGTGGCTGCGCGGTCTGTCGGTCACCGTCTCGGATGCGCCGCGACGGCACTCCCGGCACATAAGCAAATTAATTGCTCATATGTCCGTGCCGAACCGAATCGTTTTTCGATCCGTTGTCTAGACTTCCAGAAGGTGTGTTCACGGAGAGCAGAATTTTGGACGTCAGATTTCCATTGCCCACGCGTGCGTTGCCGCGGCGGGTCAGCAGCGGCAGCCGGGCGTTTGTGTTGGCCCTGCTGTGCGGCGCATTGGCGGCCTGCGGGGGCGGTGGTGGCAGTGGAACCGAGCGGGGCGCTCGGTCGTTGGCGGACCCGAACGCGCCCTCGCTGTCTTTCTCAGCTGCCAAAACGTCAGTGGCCCCGGGAGAATCCGTCCAGCTTACCTGGCGGGGTTCGAACGTGTCACAGTGCCAGGCTTCCGGTGGCTGGACCGGCAGCAAGCCGGTCAGCGGGTCTCAATCGGTGGGCACGATCGATTCTTCCGCCGAATACAGACTCAACTGCTCAGGGCCCGGGGATGGTGTCTCGCGCCGCGTGGTCGTCATCGTCGCCGATGGCACCAACATCAGTTTGCGGGCGTCCCCGGAAAAGATCCCGGTGAACGGATCTACCACGCTCACCTGGTCCGCACCCGGTGCCGATCGCTGCAGCGCTAACGGAGGCTGGTCGGGCGCAAAGGCGGCATCAGGCACACTTCGGGTGGGGCCGCTCAGCGCCTCGACCAACTACCAGCTCACCTGCTCCGGATCCGGCGGCAATGGCCTGTCCTCAGTTCGGGTCGAGGTGCTGGACAAGACGATACGCTGGCAAGCGCCTACCCAGAACGTCGACGGATCGCCACTGACGGATCTGGCCGGGTACGTGATCTACTGGGGAAAGCGGAGCCGAAGTTACGAAACCAGCTACGCCATTGATTCAGCCACCACCACTCAATGGGTAGCAGACATCGCCCCCGGCAACTATTACTTTGCACTGACCGCGGTCGATCTGGAGGGCAACGAAAGCGGCTACTCTGGAGAGCTGCAGAAAACCATTCCCTGATCGTCGAGAAACCCTGTATGGAAGGTGTGCTCGGCATGTAAAAATCGGCTTTGAGCCGCGATTGCCGAGCTAGAATGCGCCCAGGTTCACGGTTCAGGTAGAAGTTCGTGCGAACGCCTTTTTTTCATGCTGCGGCGAGGCGGGCGGTCCCGTTCTCCATTGTTCTTTTTTTACTTGTCGGCCTGCCCGGATGCAGTGGCAGTACGGCTGAAGAGCACTACGCCCGGGCCCAAACCTACGTGGCGGAAGGCGAAGATCGCGCGGCGGTGGTGGAACTCAGGAACGCGGTCCAGAAAAAAAAGGAATACCCCGAAGCCCGTCTGCTGCTGGGGGAAACGCGTGCCCGGCTGGGTGATTTCCCTCTAGCGTTGAAAGAGTTTGAGCGCGCGCTGGATCAGGGGCTCGACAATGATCGCGTTCGTCTGGGATTGCTTGAAACCAAAGTCCGGCTGGCTCGTTACCAGGAAGTTATCGGGGAACTGGAGGGTTCAGGTGCGCTGAGTCCAGCGTTCGCAGTGGTGCTTGCAGAGGCCTATCTGGCGCGCAATGACCTGGACAAGGCGGAAGCCCTGTATCTGCAGGGGAACGACCTGTCACGGGGGAACCTTGGCCTGGGAATCATCGCCTGGCAGAGGGGAGATTTGCCCCGCGCCCGCCGTTACCTAGATGAGGCCATTCGGCTCGACCCGAAAAATGCCGATGCGTGGTTACGTAAAGGAGAGTTCGAACTGAGCCAGCAGGCGTTTGCGGACGCTCAGGCGGCTTTCCTTGCTGCTGCCCGGTTGCCAGTGGGCAGGGTGCCCGGGCGGATCGGCCTGGCCCGGGTTCTGCTGCTGCAGGGTGACCTGGAAGACGCAGCTGCAGAGATCGATCGCGCCCTCGGAATGGCGCCCCAGCTCCCGCTTGCGCACTATCTGAGCGCCCTGGTCCGCTTCGAGCAGGGAGACCTGCGCGCGGCAGAAGCCGCAGCCAAGAAAGTGCGGAAGATGGCGCCTGACCATGCCCCCAGCCTTTACCTACTTGGGGCTATCGACTATCAGCAGGGAGAGATCGCTGAGGCGGAGGAGAATCTGCAGCGCGTCTTAGCTCTGGAATCGGCTGATGAACCCGCTGCCAAGCTGCTGGCTTCGATACGCTTTGATCGAGCGGATCTCGACGGCGGACTCGAGATTCTTGCGCCGCTGCAGCAGACTACTGACGACCCGCAGATTCTTGCGATGTATGGGGCAGCTCAGCTGCGACAGGGCAACTCGGCTGCAGCGACCGCCTCGCTGGAAAAGGCGGTTACGCTGGCGCCTGACATGGCTTCTTTTCGCAATCAGCTAGCACTGAGCCTGCTTTCTGTCGGTGATAAGGCTCGTGCCGAGGCAGAGCTCGAGAGCGCTATTGAGATCGATGAGTCCCAATTCCAGAGCGACTACCTGCTTGCGATGTTTCGTTTGCGGGATCAGGACTGGGACGGGGTGATGGCTGCCGCCAACGGTCTGGTAGCAAAGAGTCCCGATAATCCCATCGGCTATAACCTGCAGGGCGCGGCAGCCCTCGGCAAGGGGGATGTCGAGGCGGCTGAAGGCTACTTCAGGGTGGCTGTTGAAAGAGATCCCGGGTTTCTGCCCGCGGTGCGGAACCTGTCGCGGCTTGCCGAGCGCAATGGAGACCTGGCGGGCGCTCGCCGGGTTTATCAGAACGTCCTGTCGCATGCGCCTGGGGATGAAGGCGCCCTGCTGGGTCTGGCAGATCTGTCGCTGCGCCAGTCCGAAGTTGCTGCGGCGCTCGGTTATCTGCTGCAGGCGGCGGACGCCAACCCGGAATCAGTGTCAGCAAGGTTGGGTCTGGCACGGCTGTACCTCGTGACTGGGCAACTGGGAGATGCGGATCACCGGGTTCACGAAGCGCGTGCGCTTGCACCTGGCTCGCCGGATCTGCTTCTCCTGCAGGCGGAAATCGACTTGCGCCGCGGCAACGGAGATGCCGCTGCGCGTGCTGCCGGAGACCTTCAAGCCATCCTGGTAAGGCAGTCGGACAATCAGCCTTTGCTGCTAGCGGTAGGAAGCCTGCAAGCGCGGGTAGGACAATCTGCCCTGGCGCGCGGCAACCTGGAACGCGCGCTGAAGCTTACCGATGGCAATAGCGTTGAGGCCCTGCGGTTTCTCGCACGTCTCGATCTGCAGAATAATGACCTGAGCGCCGCCGACGAGCGACTGCAGCAGTTGCGGTCTCTCAACGATCAGGGGCCGGAGTTCGAACTTCTGCAGGGCGACGTTCGACTGGCTGGGGGGGACCGTGAGGGCGCGCGCAAGATTTATCGGCAGCTGTCCGAGCAAGGGGTCAGAGAAGGGGTCGTGCGGTTGGCCTCGTTGGAGCTGGCCGCTGATGATGTCGACGGGGCGATCGATCGCCTTCGGGCATGGCTGGTGGATAACGAGCAAGATATGGGTGCTGAACTGCTGCTGGCGGATGCCCTTCTGCAGTCCCAGGACACTGACCAGGCTCTGTCTCGCTACGAAGGCCTGGTAGAGACCAATAGCCCGGTGGTCCTCAACAATCTTGCATGGCTTTACATGGAGCGGGGCGATGTTCGCGCGGCCGATATGGCGCGGCGCGCTATGGCGGCCGCGCCCGATGATCCCGACGTGCTGGATACCCTGGGTTGGATTCTGCTGCGCCAAGGTGAAGTCGACGAAGCGTTGCGGCTGCTGCGTCGCAGCCTTCAGCTGAAGCCCGGCAACCCATCCGTTGAGTATCACCTTGGGATTGCCCTGCGGGAAAGTGGTGATCTGCAGCAGGCGAGAAGCGCGCTGGAGCGGGCGCTGGAGGCTGGCAATTTCCCGGAAATACAGGACGCCATGCAGGCATTGAGTGCGCTGCCTGGCGCCTGAGAGGCTGCTGTTTATGTCTCTGTTACAAACGACTACATGCTCGGCGTAGCGCCTCGCGACAATGTTGCTGAAAATGACGTTCAGAGCTTTAGCAGTAGGGAGCGCGTGATGGAGCACCGGCATAATGAGGAACCCAAAACCTGGTTCCGTTCGGATAGATTCTTCCGGAGCGACGACAAGTGGTACTTCTACACGCGGGAAGGAATAACCGTTGGGCCTTACAAGACGCAGTTTGAGGCAGAAGTCGACGCCGGGATGCTCAAGGCGCGTCTCAAAGATGCACCCGAATCGATGGCGCTGCCGACCATTCGCGAGTTCGTGATGAACTGTGATAGCGAACTGGACTATGTCAACGATCCAGCGTTCACCTCCTACCTCACCGACGAGGGTGCTTCCGCGCTGAGACAGGAATCTGGTTGATCAGCGGGCGCCGGGTCACCGGCCTTTGAAGACCGGCGGGCGTTTCTCCCGGAAAGCGCGCCGCCCCTCGCGATAGTCATTGCTGTCGAAGCATGCATCAACAAGAGTTCGCACGCGATCTAAATCGGTCTCGCGTCCACCCCTTTCCCAGGCGTTCAGCGCTGCTTTTGCCGCCTTCAGCGTCAGCGGCGCGTTGGCTGAAATCCCCCGGGCATACTCGGCGACTTCCGCGTCGATGTCGCTACGATTGACGATCGCATTCACCAGCCCCATGTCTCTAGCCTCCTGGGCTTCCAGGAAGCGGGCGGAGAACAGAATGTCGCGGGCCCGGGAAGGCCCGACGATGCGCGCAAGCTTTGCTATCCCCTCGTACTCATAGCCCAACCCCAGCCTTGCGGCAGGGATGCCGAAGCGGGCGTCCGGGGTAGCAAAGCGCAGATCGGCGGCGAGCGCGGTAGCCAGACCGCCGCCGATGCAGTAGCCCTCAATCATCGCGATTAGCGGTTTTTCAAATCGCGCCAAGGCGAGATTCGCTGCTCCCGCCACCGCCCCATACTGCTCTTTCTGTTCGGCATTGGCGCGCTTGGTCTCGAACTCCGATATGTCCGCTCCAGAGATGAAGGCCTTGCCCCCTGCGCCTCGCATGATGGCAGCGCGCACCTTCGGCTGATCTGCATAGTGGGTCAGGATATCGGTCAGCCCCTGCCACATTTCCAGCGACAGAGCATTGTGCCGCTCCGGGTGATTGAAGATGATCCAGCCGATTCCGTCGCTGTCGATATGCGCCTGCATTTTCTGGGTCTTCAACGTCAGAGGTTTCATCAGGTCGATGCTCCTGTCTGTGCTGCGCGGGCCAGCAGACGCCGAGCGCGGTTCAGGTGAGGCACGTCGACCATTTTGCCCTCGAAGGCGATGGCCATGAGGCCCCGGGATTCCGCCTCCGCGAACGCGGCCATTAGACGCTGCGCTTCATCGACCTCTTCCGCCGAAGGCGTGAAAGCTGCGTTGACGATGTCTATCTGATTCGGGTGTATGGTGATTTTCCCCGTGTAGCCCATCCAGGCCGCCTCCAGGCATTCCTGTCGCAGGCCTTCGGCGTCTGCAATATCCACGTATACCGTGTCCACGGCCTGCAGCTGAGCCGCCGCCGCACAAAGGAGGGTCTGCACCCGGCAGTGTCGGTAGAGGTCGAGGTAGGTGCCGTCCGGATAGCGGTTTTTCGGCGCGCCGAGCGCAGCAGAAAGGTCTTCCGCTCCCCACGACAGGGCGATGACCCGGGGGCAGTCGGAAAACGTGGGCAGATTTAGCACGCCCCGCGGCGTTTCGGTGGAAACCAGTATCAACCCCACACCGCCCGGAGGATGGCCATAGCGCGCTTCCAGGGTGCTGAGATGGGCATCGATCGCCTGCAGTTCAGCGAGCGTCGAGACCTTGGGCACCAGGTAGGCGTCGGGCGGGTGAACCATGGTGGCCTCGATATCCGCCAGCCCCCATGGGGTGTCCAGCGGGTTCATGCGCACGGTTCGCTCCTTCCCGGCAAAGTCCACGTCCTGTAGCCAGGATGCAACAACCGCCCTGGCCGAGTCCTTGCGGTCGGGGGTCACGGCGTCCTCCAGGTCCAGAACGAGGCCGTCGGCCTTGGTGGCGATGGCTTTCGTAAGCATTTTCTCGTTCGCGCCAGGTACGAAATGCAGAGAACGCCGGAGCCGGTTAACCCCGGGCGGACGTATTCGGGCGACTTCGCTCATTCCGGTCGCTTCATCATCATGGCGCCGCGGATGCACGAGCAGACCGTCTCGCCCCGCTGGTTGATGCCTTCGTGCTCGAAGGTGACAACGCCGCGATCCGGTTTGGATCTACTTTCCCGTTGGTCCACGACGCGGCTGCGGACGCTGATGGTGTCGCCTATGAAAACCGGGTTCGGGAAGGTGGTCTTATCAAAACCCAGGTTGCCCAGAGTCGTTCCCAGGGTGGTATCGCCTACGGACAGGCCCACCACGAGGCCCAGCGTGAAGATGCTGTTGACCAGTATCTGTCCGTGCTGAGTGGTTGCAGCGAACTCGGCGTCCAGGTGCAGCGGTTGCGGGTTCAGGGTCAACGCGGTGAACAGCAGATTGTCTGTCTCGGTGACCGTGCGACTTGGCTGGTGCTGGAACGTCATGCCGACGACGAGCTCTTCGAAATATTTTCCTGCCATGCTGCCGCCCCCGGATACCAGAGGCTAAGTAAACCCGAGCTGGCAGAGTTTTCCAACCGCCGCCCCTGCCCGGAGTGAAAAGCCGGGGTGAAAAGTCGGGGTGAAAGCGCCGCGGAAATGATTCAATATCCAGCAGGTTCCACATTCAGCATCTTACGTATCCAGAACGTTTCACTCGGGGTTAACCATGGACTTCCATCTCACAGAAGAACATCAGCTGATCAAGGATTCAGTGGCGAAGCTTTGCACAGAGTTTCCCGATGAGTACTGGTCACGATGCGATGGCGAGCATGAGTTCCCCTGGGACTTTTACAACGCCATGGCCGAGGCGGGCTGGATCGGCATCGCCATACCCGAGGCCTACGGCGGCAGTGGCCGGGGGATCACTGAAGCCAGTCTGGTTCTGGAGACGGTAGCAGCTTCCGGCGCAGCCATGAACGGCGCGACGCCCCTGCACCTGTCGATGTTCGGCATGGAGCCGGTGGTGAAGTACGGCAGCGAAGAAATGAAGCAGAAGTATCTGCCTGAGGTCGCCAGAGGGGCGCTACACGTTGCTTTCGGCGTCACCGAGCCGGATGCCGGCACCGACACAACTTCCATCACGACTTTTGCCCGCAAAGAGGGCGATCACTATCTGGTCCGCGGTCGCAAGGTCTGGACCACCAAGGCTCTGCAATCGGAAAGGGTTCTGCTTCTCGTTCGCACCACGGCCAAAGATGAGGTGGCCCGCCGCACCGATGGCATGACCCTGCTGCTGGCCGAGCTGCAGCGGCCGGAGGTCACCATCTCACCGATTGATAAGGTCGGACGCAACGCGGTCGCCACCTGTGAGGTGGTCTACGACGATCTGCCGGTGCAGATTTCGGACAGGGTCGGCGAAGAGGGCAAAGGGTTTCGATACCTCATTTCTGGCCTGAACGCGGAGCGGGTGCTCATCGCCGCGGAAGCGCTGGGCATTGGCCGGGCGGCGCTGCGTCGGGCGGTTAATTATGCCAACGAACGGGTGGTGTTCGGCCGGCCCATTGGCCAGAACCAGGGCGTGGCCTTCCCCCTGGGCGAAGCCAAGATGCGGCTGGACGCTGCCGAGCTCATGGTGCGTAAGGCCGCCTGGCTGCTGGACAACGGTCTGCCGTGCGGCGCCGAGGCGAACATGGCCAAATGGCTCGCTGCCGATGCCGCTTTTCAGGCGGCGGATCAGGCCGTTCAGACCCACGGCGGATTCGGCTATGCAAAGGAATATCACGTCGAGCGTTACTGGCGAGAGGCGCGGCTGATGCGCATCGCGCCCATTTCCCAGGAGATGATCCTCAACTACGTGACGGAGCATGAACTGGGGTTGCCGCGGTCCTACTGAGCAGCAGTATCCGAAGCGGTTCTCCCTGCAGATCGAAGCCCGGCGTGCTGACCCCGGGTATGACCTGCTCAGCAAACTCATGATCAGGTCGGAAGACGAGCACCATTGGAGCCCGACCGTTGTTGACCGTTCCCTGCTGGCGCTGCCGCTGTGTTGAGGGACAGATGATGTCAACTCGCGACCCATTGCTCTCAGTCGTGCTTCTCGAACACATCGATCCAGAAATCGAACGTGACGTGGGTCATTTTGGTTGCGCAAGCGTCTTTGGCATGCGATTTGGAAATGCGGTAGCGCATCGGCGTCATGCCCACCAGGTCCTTCTGGTCCTCGATGCTCAATTCTTTTCCAAAGGTTACTCGGGTACTTCGTATCAGAACGAAGTGGGCGAGGCTGGTGTTCGCGCGGCGATGCTCTTGAACCTCCCGGTACATCGTCTGCTTCAACTCGCTCAGATGATTCGTTGCCGGCGTAACCCGGCAGAGCTTTCCGGTCGGAAGCAGCACTCTGCTTACATCTTGGCTCATGGGAGCCATCAGAGTGGTTGCCGTGCCGAATGCTCCATCGATGAACGGCAGTCGTGAAACGGTCCCTACCGCCCAGTTGATCGACTTCTCACGTTTGCACGCTGCTTTGATGGCTGGTTTAGAGACGTCCACACCGTATACATCGGGAATATGCTCTGCCAGTGCGCTGGTGAAGTATCCGTCCCCGCAACCAAGGTCCACCAGCGGAGCGCCGAGACGCGTTTCGATGATGATCTTGTGAAGACTTTTCACCAGAGGCAGATAGTGACCTTTGTTCAGAAATTGAGTTCTGGTGGCGACCATGTCGGCATTGTCACCGGGTCGTCGAGAGCGGCGATACTGAGCCGGTAGGAGGTTGACGTAGCCTTCTCTGGCAATGTCGTAGCTATGATTTCCGCGGCATTTCAGAGAGCCATCGAACCTAAGGAGCGGATTTTTGCAGATCGGACAAGCGAACAGCTTCATCCGCAGATGATAAACTGGATCGTTGAACGACTGCTCCTGTCCGATGGCGCTTGGCCCGAATGATGACCCTGATCCGACGTTCGATTGGGGGGCGATGTTGCGTTAATGTTTTGATATCCGAATCCACTGAGTATCTGCCATGACCATTGAAGTACAGGGGCAACTGGCCACCACCAACGGTACGACTCTTTACTACGAGCGTGCTGGGGCAGGCGAAACCCTGGTGCTCGTCCATGGAGGTGGCGGTGATCGGCGCCATTGGGATGAGCAATTTGGAGAGTTGGCGCGTCACTTCGACGTGCTTCGCTACGACCTGCGTGGGTTCGGTAAGTCGTCCAATCCGATTGAGGATGCACCCTATCGTCACGAGGACGATCTGCATGAGCTAATGGTGCTTCTCGGCGTCAGCCGCGCGCACTTCGCGGGCTTTTCTCTTGGATCCCAAATCGTGGTGGATGCCTACACGCTCTACCCAGAACTTTTCAAGTCGATCGTGGCCCTCGGTCCTTACGTTTCCGGCTACAGTTCTCCGGCAGCTGAACACCTGTTCAGTGCGTTCGGTCGGTGCGGCAAGACTTTTCAGAAATCTGGCGCGCAGGGTGCGGCAGAGGACTTCGTGAACATTCCGGCATTCAACCCGGAGCATATCCATGATGGCGTGAAAAAAAGGGTAATGCAGATTGCCGGCGAGTACTCCTGGTGGTGGGCAACTCATCGCGACCCGATGGTGTCGGTAACGCCCGTTGCCACCACCAAACTGGACGCCATTGATGTGCCCGTCCTCACCGTTACTGCCGAATACGATGCGACGGTTTGTCGCGAGGTTGCCGACCTCATGCAGCAGCGGATTGCCTCTCATACAGGGGTAGATGTTGCCGGAGCCAGTCACTTCATGCTTTTGGAGAAACCTGTCGAGGTCAACGCCAGCATCCGGGAATTCCTCTATAAGCTGCGCGCATGACTCGGCGCGATAGTGCGAATACCCAGGTGCTCAAGGATCTTTCTTTCGCGTAATCCAGCGTCAGCAGAACATGAGGGCGCTATGATCTGCGAGCTCCGGCCGCTGGAACATCTCGGATAAGAATCTTCAGTCGAATCGCCAGGCTCTCGGATCGGCAGGCGTCCGGGTATCAGATTTGGCGCCTCGCCGACTTCGCGACCTTTCGATGTGCTCGGATCGATCGCTTTGCCGCGCTCCCGATAACTCGTCAATGGACCACGGTTGTCCCGGCGTGTCCGCCGCGAATACACTGAACATCTACTCTGGAAGCCGAAAGGACCCGTAATGCTCGCACCTCGCTCTCTTGGCGATACTCAAATCAAAGCGATCGGCCTGGGGTGCATGAACGTCAGCCATGCCTACGGACCAGCTCAGCCGCAGGAACATGCGATTCATTTGTTTCAGCATGCCCTCGATACAGGTTACGATTTTTTTGATACGGCCACGGTATACGGCCTCGGCACCAATGAAACGTTGCTGGGCAACGCCATCGGGCATCGACGTTCGGAGTTTTTTCTGGCCAGCAAATGCGTCATGGGAATGCGCGATGGGAAGCGGGTTCTCGATGGTCGCCCCGAGCACCTGAAGGCACAGTGTGATGCCAGCCTGCAGCGCCTCCAGACGGATGTTATCGATCTGTACTACATGCACCGGCTCGACCGGCGGGTGCCGATCGAAGATTCAGTGGGCGCACTTGCCGACCTGGTCGCTGAAGGCAAAATTCGCCACGTGGGGCTGTCAGAGATGTCGGCGGCTACGCTGCGACGTGCCTGCGCCGTACATCCCATTGCTGCAATGCAGTCCGAGTACTCTCTTTGGACGCGCAATCCCGAACTGGGCGTGCTGGACGCCTGTGCTGAATTGGGCGTGACGTTCGTTTCCTTCAGTCCCGTGGGGCGTGGTTTTTTCGCCGACGAGGCATTGCGCCCGGAGGCTTTTCACGAGACCGATCTGCGCAGCTCGATGCCACGGTTTCAGGCCGACAACTATGCAAAGAACCTTGCGAAACTGAGCGTCACCCGGGGAATCGCCAAGGAGCTGCATTGTGGCGTCCCGGAACTGGCTCTCGCGTGGGTGCTGGCCCAGGGCGAGCACGTAGTGACCATACCCGGCACAACGCGTATCGATCACCTCGAGCAGAACTTTGACGCGCTGCGGCTCGAGATACCTGAAGAGATCCTGACGCGCCTTAACCAACTGTATGCGCCGGAATCAGTGGCCGGGAACCGCTATTCTACTGTGATGCAGAAAACCGTTGATACGGAGTGTTTTGACTTCGAAAGCTACGAAGACTGATGGGTTCTCCGGTCCAGGCGATTTCGTATTGTTCCTTGGAACGGAAGTGACCGTTTAGGGCCGCATTCTGACGCTGCGCCTGCTCGCCGAGTCGTTCAGTGAGCGCTGTAAACCCAACCTTTGTCTTGAGCGCTGCATCGGACGGCGCACAAGCATGCGCACTGGTACTCGTCGGACCTGCGAGCTGCGTCTCGTACGCTTGCCGTGGAAACGTGCAGCATGGCCGTGCGTAAATTGGAAGCTTCAGGAGAAGTCAGCATGAATGGATCATGGGTCAAAGGTCTCGTCGTCGGCGCTGTGGTCGCCACGGCGGGAGGGGCCGTTGCGGGATACAACATGATAGGCAGCGCGCCTGCGGCGCCTCCCACCCACGCGGAGGTCGTACAGGTCGTTCCGGCCACGGCCGAGGTCGCCACGCCACGAGAGGTTTGTGAGGATGTTCCGATCACCCATCAGAAGGCACCCCGCGATGAACACAGGATCATGGGAACGGTTACGGGCGCGGTCATTGGTGGCGTCCTGGGCAACCAGGTTGGCGGGGGCAGCGGTAAGAAGCTTGCTACGGTAGCGGGCGCCGCGGCTGGCGGTTATGCGGGCAATAAAGTTCAGGAACACGTTCAAGCCAACGACTCCTACACCACCATGGAGAAGCGCTGCAAT
>JAHEEG010000129.1 GCA_024640825.1 Gammaproteobacteria bacterium | reverse complement strand
GAGGCAGGCATGGAGGTTTTGCGGCGCCTGATCGCCACCGCGGACGTTTTCGTGCAGAACTTCCGCCCCGGTGCGATCGAGCGCATGGGTCTGGGAGAAGGGGCGGTGCGAGGAATTCGGCCGGATATCGTCTACGTGTCCATCAGCGGGTTCGGAGAGACCGGACCCTACGCCCATAAACGTGTTTACGATCCGGTGATTCAGGCGCTGTCGGGCCTGGCATCTATTCAGAAGGACGGGGAAACCGGACGACCGCGGATGGTACGCACCATCATTCCAGACAAGACCACGGCCGTCACGGCAGCCCAGGCCATTACTGCCGCGCTGTTTTCCCGCGAGCGCAGCGGCGAAGGCCAGCACGTCAAGCTGGCAATGCTGGATACCATGGTCGCCTACCTGTGGCCCGAAGGTATGACCGGGTTCACGTTTGTCGGCGAGGAGGTTAAGGCGTCCCGGTCGCAGCTGGCGCAGGATCTGATTTTTCGGACGGCCGACGGCTACATAACTGCCGGGGCGGTGTCCGACGTGGAATGGCAGGGGCTGTGCCGGGCTCTGGAGCGGGAGGCGTGGGTGGACGATGAGCGCTTTCGGACAGCGCAGAGCCGAGTCGTCAATGTCAAAGCGCGGCTGGCTATGACCGCCGAAGTGCTCGCAACGCGAACCAGCGACGAATGGCTGGAAAGACTGGATCAGGAAGCGGTGCCCTGCGCGCCCGTACTCGAGCGACATGAGGTATTCCAGCATGAGCAGATCCGTATCAACGACACGGTGGCTGAAATGGACCATCCGGTTGCGGGACGCATTCGTCAGCCGCGCCCGGCAGCCAGGTTCGACAAAACCCCTGCGGAAATTTCTCGGCCAGCGCCCGTCCTTGGCGAGCACACGGCCGAGTTGCTGGCAGAAGTTGGCCTGTCAGCAACGGAACTTGCGGCGGATGGTGCGGTTGTAATGGCGTAGCGCACTGTCCGGATACTCGGTCACCGTTACGCACGGACACCTGATGGGGGATCAGTTTCTGCGATTCGTTGCCCAGGAGATGGCTGTGTGCGTCAAAGGAAAAGACGTGCTGTGTCGCTAGGGTGGTGAGGGGTTTGCGATCCTGCTGCCGGCCACGCCCTACAGCGGCGCCATCATGCTCGCGGGGAGGTTCTCAGATCAGCCGGGGGAGAAGCCAGCGACTTTCTCGAGCGGGCAGATGCCTGCCTCTACCAGTCGAAACACCAGGGCGGCAACCGGGTCACCGGCGGGCGTGACCTGGTTCCCCGCTGACTTCGAGCACAATCGCTCTGCGGCAGTCGTATCGCTCGGGCAAATCGGTAGAATGGCCGGTTTTTTCACGACGGTATCGGGACGGGCGCATGGGCCTTACACAGGGAATCCATCGGGCGGTGCAGCTTTACGCGAACCGGCCGGCGCTGGTTGCTGAAGGTGTGTCCCGCGATTGGGCGACTTTTGCCGACCGAGTGTCACGCCTGGCCGGTGTGCTGATCAGCCAGGGGGTGCAGACAGGTGATCGGGTCGCCATGCTGGGTCACAATAGCCCGCGCTTCGTTGAGTACTACTTCGCCACCCTGTGGGCCGGCGCCGTCATGGTTCCCGTGAACACGCGCTGGGCGTTGCCTGAGAAAACTCACTGTCTGAACGACTCCGGCGCGCGGATGCTGCTGGTCGACGGATCATTCGCCAGCGAGGCGAAGGCTCTGCGGCAGGCCTGCTCCGGCGTGGAGAGCTTGATCATTGCGGTTGATGACGGCAGCAATGCTGCGCTGGACCATAACGACGAGGCGCTGGATTACGAGGCGGCGCTGGCACAGCACGTCGCCGTGCCCGACGCGGACCGCGGCGGTGAAGACCTGGCGGCCCTGTTCTATACCGGTGGCACGACGGGCAGGGCCAAAGGCGTCATGCTCAGCCACGACAACTTTCTGGCGAACTCCATGAACGCGCTGGTCAACCTCGGCATCTCTGAGGACAGCGTGCACCTGCATGTCTCTCCTCTGTTTCATGTAGCCGGGGGGTCGCGGGTTTTCACCACCACGGTAGCGGGTGGAACCCATGCGGTAATCCCGCGCTTTGAACCGGATCTGTTTCTTGCAGCCATAGAGCGATTCAGAGTGACCGTGACCGTGGTGGTGCCGACCATGCTAAACGCGCTGCTGCAGCACCCGCGGCTCGGTGACTACGATCTGTCGAGCCTGGTGTTGCTGACCTATGGGGCTTCGCCGATGCCGGAGTCACTGCTGCGCCGGGCTATGGCCCGGTTTCCAGGCGTGGCTTTTCTGCAGTCTTACGGCATGACCGAGCTTTCTCCCGTCGCCACATGCCTGTCTTCCCGCTACCACTGCTTCGAAGGCCCGGATGCGGGCCGAATCCGCTCCGCGGGTCAGGCGGTGTTCAACGCCGATGTGGCGGTGATGGATGCTGAAGACCGCCTGCTGCCGCCCGGTGAGGTGGGGGAGATCTGCGTACGCGGACCCATGGTAATGCGCGGTTACTGGCAGCAGCCGGCGCTGACGGCGCAGACGCTGCGAGGTGGCTGGATGCATACCGGGGATGCCGGTTATCTGGATACAGAGGGTTTTCTGTTTCTGGTAGATCGCGTCAAGGACATGATCATCAGCGGCGGGGAGAATGTGTATTCCGCGGCGGTGGAGAACGTTATTTATCAGTTTCCCGGTGTGCACGAGTGTGCGGTCATCGGCGTACCCGATGATCAATGGGGCGAGGCCGTGCATGCCATCGTCGTTGCAGAGCCCGGCGTGCATGTCGACCGAGAAACCCTGCTTGCCCACTGTCGGGAACAGCTTGCTGGGTACGAATGTCCGAAAACTGTCGACCTGCGTTCCGAAGCGCTGCCTAAAAGTGGCGCGGGCAAGATTCTCAAGGCGGAACTTCGCGCCCCGTTCTGGCGGGATCACCAGCGAGGTATCCATTGACGTTTCGCGCTGCAGCACTGTTTGTTGTGGCGCTGCAGGTGGTGGATCTATCGGCAGCTGCCGATGAACTTCTGGTTCCGGGCGCGGCGCCGCTGGGCGTCCGCAATACCCTGCCCGTTGCGCAGCTCTACGGCCTGCCCCGGGCGCTTGGTGCCGAGATGCTGCGACAGGGCACTGAAGTTACCGTTCGTGTTGATCTGGGCAGCAACTTCACGTCGGATTTCGAGCCGGATGCCAGCGCGTTTTTTGATGGCGAGACCACGGTGTTCAGTCTTGGGTTGAGGGCCCCCCTGGGGCGCCGGATGGAGTGGGGTCTGGAAATTCCGTATGTGTTGCACAGCTCGGGTTTTCTCGACGGGTTCCTGGAAACTTTCCACGATGCGACCGGTCTTTCTGATGGTGGGCGTGATGGCGCGCCGAAGAATCGCCTCGATTATCTGGTCGCCTACAGGGGGACCGACTACGCGGACTTCAGAGATCGTCAGCACCACCTCGGCGATGTGCGCGGATGGCTTGGCTACCAGCTCCATCGCTCTACCGCGCGGACGCTTGGGGTGCGCGCCCAGGTAAAGTTGCCCACCGGTCGGGTAAAAGATCTTTCCGGATCCGACGGTACGGACGGGAGCCTATGGTTCGAATACAGTGACAGGGCGCTGCTGGCGTCGATTGGCCTGTCGCTCAGCCTGATGGGCGGGGTTGTTATATTAGGGGACGGTGACCTAGCGCCTGATGCGCAGAAGGACTACGCCCTGGTGGGTCATCTGGGTCTGCAGTACGCGGTTACGCCCCGGGTTGCGCTGATGGCGCAGGTGGACACCCACAGCCAGCTTTTGGGCACAGGCGTGCCTCAGGCGGCGAACGGTGCGGTGCAGGGAACGCTGGGCGGGCGGTGGTCGATCTCACCGAAATACTGGATGGACCTGGGCATTATCGAAGATCTCCGGCCGCAGACGTCTTCCGACGTGGTTTTTCAATTTCTAATGGGTGCCCGTTTCTGAATCATGAGTGAATTAACGGTCAAAGCGACCTCCGCGACCTCCGATGTGTCTTCGGTGCCCGTGCTCGGCAGTCGTCTGCCTGGAGATCTTCCCGGCCGGCTGTTCGACCTGGTTATCGTCGGCGGCGGCATCACAGGGGCTGGCATTGCCCGGCACGCCGCGCAGGCGGGCCTGACGGTGCTGCTTCTGGAAGCTGAAGATTTCGCGGCCGGCACCTCCAGCCGCTCCACCAAGCTCATTCACGGTGGGCTGCGTTATCTGGCGATGGGAGACATTGCCCTGGTAAGAGAGGGTGCGCTGGAGCGCAAGAGTGTCAGGCGCATGGCGCCGCATCTGACGGAGCCCCGGTGGATGCTTGTACCTGCACGCTCGGTTTTCGAGTTCGCCAAGCTGCGCATTGGCATCGGTCTCTACGAACGCCTGGGCGCTGTCGGCCGCGACGAGCGCCATCGCAACTGGGACCGAGAGCAGATGGCGAGATGCGAGCCGCTGCTGGATAGCGGCCGCCTGGCCTATGTATGCGCCTATCGTGAGTTTCTTACGGATGATACGCGGCTGGTACTGGCTACGCTGCGTGCCGCCGTACGTGATGGTGCGGTTACCTGCAGTCACGCTCGAGTCACCGGTATTGATCAGAACCCCGCTGGCTGTCGGGTGCAGGTGGTGGACAGCCGTGATGGAACCACGCACGAAGTGCACGGACGGGCAGTGGTCAATGCGGCCGGCCCCTGGGTTGAAAGCCTGCTGCGCAACAGCGGCAATGACTCTGGGGCGGCGCTGCCGGTCAAGCTGCACCTTTCCAAGGGTGTGCATCTGGTGGTCGCTCACGACAGACTTCCGGTACGAAACATGGTGATGATGACCGCGGCGGATGGTCGCCCGGTATTTGCCATTCCCCGGGGCCAGGTCACCTATATCGGCACCACGGACACCACCTACGAAGGCGATCCGGCTGTCTGGCCCGAAGTGGAAGCCGCGGACATCGAGTATCTTCTTGCTGTCGCCAACGAACATTTCAATCTGTCGCCCCTCACGAGCGAAGATGTGCTCAGCACATGGGCCGGGCTGCGCCCGTTGATCCACCAAGCGGGTAAGGCACCTAAGGAGATGTCGCGACGGGATGAGATCTGGCGTGACCGGCGGATGATCAGCATCGCGGGCGGCAAGCTCACAGGATTTCGCAAGATGGCGGAAGAAGCCATGGCGGCGGTCGGTGAGGTGCTGCAGCGCGACACAGGAATGACGGCGCCGCTTTTGCCCCTGCCCGGCGGTGACATAGATGATCTGGACGCGCTGCGGCGTGTCGTCGCAACCCGCTACCAGCAGGATCATCAGGCCGCCGCCCGCCTGGTGCGCCTCTACGGTTCGGAGGTATTTGCCGTGCTGGGTGAGCATCCCGGCCCGCTTTCCGAATCCGTCTTCGCAGAGGAAGTCGATTGGGCGGTGCGCGTCGAGGGCGCGGAGACGCTGGAAGATCTCATCTACCGGCGCCTCCGGGCGGCGTGGTTCCTACCCGGGGAGGTCCAGGGCCTTTTGCAACCCTGTGCGGCTCTCATGGCGAAGCTGCTCGGCTGGACGGAAAGCCGGCGTGCCGACGAAGTAGCGCGGGTGCGCGTGCTGATGGCCGACGAGCTGGCTTTCCAGAAAGGCTGACAGGGCGGTTCCGATCCGAGGGACCCTCAGATAGGTGTCAGAAGAAAGTGCCCGTGGCTCAAGCCGATGGGTTTGGACCGCTCCTCCTGCCAGATTTCCGAGCGCACGTTGGCCACCCGCCGGCCGTGGCGCGTTACGATAGCCCTGCCGAAAGTAGGCTGCGGTCGCCCGGATCGCAGATAGTCGATGGAAACGTCGATGGTCTTTGGCAGGCGTTCGCAAGACGTATCGAACAGCAGTTGAATCACCGCCGTCATTTCCAGGAACGCGCCGATCACGCCGCCGTGAAGCGCGGGCAGGTTGACGTTCCCTACCAGCGCCTGCTTGAACGGCATGATGGTGGTGATCTCGTTGCCTTTCTGGTCCACCTGGATGCCCAGAAAACGCGCGTAGGGGATCATCTCCACTACCGCCTGCATATCCTGGCCGCGGCCTGCCGCGCGCAGCTCCTGCAAAACCCTCATGTCCGGTCGCTCACTTACGCGGCTCGTTGGGTGTGTTCATCATGAAACTGGCAACGCAGGTTGCGATGGGGTCTTCCGCAGTGTCCTGATAGGCCGTTGCGCGAACGAAGGCGATGTTGCGGGTGCGCTTGTAGCACACGGCTTCCGCATAGATGTCGCGATAGGGTTCCGCGGAGTCCATGTAGTCGATGCGCAGATCAAGCGTGGCCATGGCGACGCTGCCGGGTTCGTGGCCCGGAGCGCGGACCGCCATGCCACAGGTATTGTCCAGCAGGGCGGTGAGCACGCCGCCGTGCAGAACCCCGGTGTCCGGATCGCCTACCAGATGTTCAGCATAGGGTACCCGGGCGATGCAGGTGACCTCGTCGTGTCTGACGACGGTCATGCCTACTGCCGCCGCGTGCGGAATCTGCTGCAGATAGTCGGCGGGTGTTTCCATGCTGTGTCCTCTTCCTCTGCTGAGCTCGCTGTAGGGGGTTCCGCGCTTACCCCCGTGGCAGTAGTGGTAAACTTTCGCACTCGGAAAACGCAAGCTTATTGGGAGGTCTCTGGGATGGCAATGCAGCGCAATCCACTGCTGATGTCCAGAATTCTGGATCGTGGCGCTCGAGTGGCCCCGGACGAGGTGGTCGTTACCGCTACCGAAGCGGGCACGCGACGTCAGACCAACCGGGAAACGCGGGATCGCGCCCATCAGCTGGCCCACGCCCTTGCCGATGCCGGCATCGGGGTCGGTGACCGGGTCGGCACTTTCATGTGGAACGGCTCGCGCCATCTGGAGGCTTATCACGCGACCGCGGGCATGGGCGCGGTGCTGCACACCCTGAACATTCGCCTGTCGGACACGGACCTGGAATACATCATCGATCACGCGCAGGACCGGATCATCATTGCCGACGCGGACACCCTGCCGTTGCTGGAAAAGCTCAAGGGCCGCATGCCCAGCGTGGAGCGAATCGTCGTTGCTACGGAGGAGGGCCTGGAAGGCTGGGATACGGACCTGCCGAACCCGGTGGACTATGAAGCGTTCATCGCTGGCAAACCGACGGATTTCCGGTGGCCTGAAATTGACGAAAACTCACCGCTGGGTCTGTGCTACACCAGCGGCACCACCGGCAACCCCAAAGGGGTCGAGTATGAGCATCGATCCCAGTACCTTCACACCCTGACTCAGTGCATGACCGACAGCATGAGTCTGTCGGCAACGGACTGCCTGCTGGGCATCGTACCCCTGTTTCACGCCATGGGATGGGGCCTGCCCTGGTCCATGCTGATGCTGGGATGCAAGCAGGTGATGCCCCATCGCTTCATGGATCCGGCGCGGTTAATTCAACTGCTGGTGGATGAGGAGGTTACGGTATCTGCCGGTGTCCCCACGATATGGCAGGGCATCAAAGGTCTGTACGAAGCCAACCCGGACAAATACGACCTGTCTTCTCTGTCTCGAGTGACCTGCGGTGGGTCGGCTCCGCCACCGTCGCTGATCCGCTGGTACTGGGACACCCTGGGCGTAGAGATGATTCAGGGCTGGGGCATGACAGAAACGTCTCCGTTGGCCACGCTGTCCAGGCGGGTCGCCAAGCGCGCGCACAGAAATCTCTCGCCCGACCGCCAGTTCGAGAACGTTGCGAAAGCGGGACAGGTGATGCCGGGCATCGAGGTGGACATCTTCGACGAGGACTTCAATCCTCTGCCCCACGACGGTGAAACCGTAGGCGAAATCCTGATTCGGGGGCCGTGGATCTGCTCCGAGTATTACAACAATCCGCAGCCCGAAAAGTTTCACGACGGCTGGCTGATAACGGGCGACGTGGGCAAGATCGATGCGGACGAGTATCTGATCATCAGCGACCGGTCCAAAGACCTGGTGAAGAGCGGCGGCGAGTGGATCTCGTCGGTAGATCTAGAGAATCACATCGTCGCGCTGGAAGGGGTCGCACAGGCCTGTGTGGTTGCCCAGCCGCATCCCAAGTGGGATGAACGGCCCGTGGCTCTGGTGGTTCTCAAACCCGGGGCGGAAGTGTCGAAGGAGGCCATACTCGAGCACTGCGGTAAAGTCTTTGCCAAATGGCAGCTGCCGGACGATGTGCTCTACATTGACCAAATACCGCTGACCTCCACCGGCAAGATGGACAAGAAGGTGGTTCGGGCCGACCTGGACGCGAAGGGTTACGTGTTGCCTGACTTGCGTGGCTAGTCGGCGCGCTTGATCAGCGGCCCTGGTATTCGGGCTTGCGCTTCTCCATGAACGCCCTGGGCCCTTCCTTGGCATCTGCGGTCTGAAATACCGGGCCGGATATTTCGTTTTCCAGACGCAGCGCTTCCTGCTCGGGCTTACCGAGGCACGCCTTGACGGAGCGACGAATAGCTTTCACGGCCAGGGGCCCATTGCCTGCGATCTTCTCGGCAATTTCCATGGCCTTGCTCATGATGTCTTCGGTTACGTAGTTTAGAAAGCCGAGTTCCAAGGCTTCCGCGGCAGTGATCAGATCGCCGGTCAGCAGCAGCTCCATCGCTTTGGCATAGGGCAGTTGAACCGGCAGCCGCACGGTTGAGCCTCCTGCGGGGAATATGGCCCACTTCACTTCCTGAACACCGAATCGGGCTTCGGGCACGGCAACGCGGATATCCGTTCCCTGGACGATCTCCATGCCGCCGGCGATTGCATGACCGTTAATGGCTGCAATCACCGGCTTCTCGGTGTCGAAGTTGCGCAGCAAGGCGCGGCTGGTGATGCCGGGTTCTTTCATGACCCGCTCGTCCCACTCGTTCTCCGGCTTGCGCGCGCCGGACATCATGGGAATCAGCTGTCCCAGGTCCGCGCCAGCGCAGAACGCGCTGCCGTTGCCGGTCAGCACGGCGACCCGAACCACCTCGTTGGTCTTCACTTCCTGCCAGGCATCCGCCAGACGTACGGCGACTTCCGGGTTGATCGCGTTGCGGGCATCGGGCCGGTTCAGCGTTATGACGGCCACGTGTCCCTGCAGTTGATAATCGACGAGCGCCATGATTCCTCCCCGTTTTGCAGAATTGCCCTTGCAGAACTGCGCTGTTGACTTTTACTCGGCTCGGAATGTCCAACATCTCCTCCGCGCTGTCAAACCGTCGGCCCCCGTGCCGGAGGCATCACCCTAACTGACCGCGGTCACCCGACTACACCTCATGAGGCACCTGGGGTAGTCTGCGTCGTTCGATTCCGGGAGTTGGTGCGGGGGAGCATGCCACGGTACATCAGCATTGAAGAGGCGAAGCGGGTCAGCGGGCTGCGCATGGCCTGTCTGCGCGGCGTCCCGTCGCCATGGGGCGAGGCTGCGCGGGGTATTTTTCACGTCAAAGGGCTGGACTGTCAGTATGCGGCTCGGGCCGACGAAGAGCCGGAGGATGCCCTGGCCGGATGGGCGGGAGATTCCAGCGTTCCGGTGGTGGCCTGGGAGCGAGAGCCGCTGCGTACCGGGTGGGCGGAGATTCTCATTCTGGCCGAGCGCCTCGCCCCTGAGCCAGCCCTGGTGCCCGCAGACGCCGACGCGCGCGTGGAACTGTTCGGCCTGGGCCATGAAATCTGCGGAGAGATGGGTCTGGGATGGTGCCTGCGGCTGCTCATGCTGCAGTCTTCACTTGGTCACGGTCGGCAGGCGGCGACGATTCCGACAGAGCAGGCCGCTCGGCTGGGGGCCAAGTACGGTCTGATTCCGGCTCATGTTCGTCAGGCGAAGGGTCGGGTGCTTGCTGTGCTCAACGTTCTCGACCGGCGTCTGCATCGCAACCCGTATCTGTTGGGAGAGGCGCTGACCGCGGCTGACATTTACTGGGCCGCGTTCGCAAACTTCATCCGGCCGCTGCCAGAAGACCTGTTGCCCCTTGCTGCGCCTCTGCGCGCAATGTGCACCCAGCAGGACGCCGACATCGTCGGCGCCTTCAGCACGCGCCTGGCGGAACATCAGCTGGAGATCTATCAGCACCATCTGGAGCTGCCGGTGCCGCTCTAGCGTTCTGGCCGGTCATGCAGGCGGTGCGGGATCGTGCCTTCAAGATACAGATAAGACGAATTACAGAGAAGCAAGGAGAAGTCATGCCGTTCAAGAATCGAATTACCGACATGCTGGGGGTGGAGGTGCCGCTGGTTCAGGCGCCCATGGGTTGGATTGCCCGTTCCCAGCTCGCTTCGGCGGTTTCCAATGCTGGTGGCCTGGGCATCATAGAAACGTCGTCCGGCGAGCTGGACGCGGTTCGCGAGGAAATCCGCAGGATGCGCGAGCTGACGGACAAACCTTTCGGTGTCAATATCGCCCAGGCCTTTGTTCGCGACCCCGATATCGTCCAGTTTGTCATCGACCAGGGCGTGCGTTTCGTCACCACCTCGGCCGGCAATCCGGAACGCTACACCAGCCAGCTCAAGAGCGCTGGACTGACGGTCTTTCACGTGGTTCCAAGCCTCTCTGCGGCTTTGAAGGCGGTGGAAGCGGGCGTTGATGGGCTTGTCGTCGAAGGCGGAGAAGGTGGTGGCTTCAAAAACCCCCGTGACGTGTCGACCATGGTGTTGCTGCCGCTGGTGCGTTCGCGGGTGGACGTGCCGCTCATCGCAGCGGGCGGCTTTGTCGATGGGGCAAGCATGGCGGCAGCCTTTGCCCTGGGCGCGGAAGGC
>JAHEEG010000276.1 GCA_024640825.1 Gammaproteobacteria bacterium | reverse complement strand
CCCGGAAGATCTGGCCGACTTCCCCAGCGACCGCCCCATCGAGGAGATGCAGTTCAAGACCGTAGCGTCCGGAGCGGCAACCAGCGTCTGGGCAGCAACGGCCCCGGAGCTGGAAGGCAAGAGCGGCATCTATCTGGAGGACTGCCACATTGCCCTGCCCGCCAACGAAACAGATGACGGCGGTTACAACGAATGGGCCGTAGATCCGGAAGCGGCTGAACGGCTGTGGGCCCTATCAGAGGAACTGGTCGGGGAGAAAATCCGCATCTGAATGTTCCGAGGGCGCACCAGCAAGGCGCAACGAAAAACTCACTCGACGGGCGCGTTGCCCGTGGTGCGGAAAACCTCTGTGGCGGCAACCTCTGCCTGAACGATGCTCTGTGCCGACGGGCGCCCGATGATGCGCCGATAATAGGCCTCGAAGCGCGGCCACCGTCCAGCGTCGAGGGGCGCGCCCGCCAGGTCCAGCAAGCGCACCGGCGACGCCAGGGAGATATCGGCGATGCCGAAGCGTCCCGCCACGATGCCATCGCCCTCTGGTGCCTGACGCTCCAGATAGCCCAGCGCGGGGGGAAAGTGCTCGTCGATGAAGGCGGCTACTTCAGCGGCATCGACAGGGGTGCCGGTTCGCACGGGGATGATGATGTGCATCCAGAACACCCGGGCGCAGATCTGGGTCAGCAGGGTGTCGCCGTACTCCTCGTACCAGAGCGCTTTGGCCCGGTCACGGGGATCCGCGGGATACAAAGGCGGATCCGGTTGAATGTGCTCCAGGTAGTCGCAGATGGCTGAGGAGTCGCAGAGATAGTCGCCGTCTTCCTCCTCCAGAATGGGTACCCGGCCCAGCGGGTTCATCTTCAGGAACGACGCCGTCTTGGCGAGCGGGTCGAGCTGACGGTGTTCGAACGGAATGCCCTTCTCTTTCAGCGCGATCCAGGTCTTGCGGACGAAGGGCGAGGTTGCCGGGCCGTGCAGTTTGCGCATATCAATAATTCTCCATATTTTCCCTAACCACTTGAAGAAAATAGATTTTTCAAGCCTAGAAAAGCCCGCCAACTCAGTCAGCCATCGTCCCGCATCCGCTGTGCCCACAGCTGGTTAAGCTGCCAGATGGCGGCCTCGAGCGGGCTCAACCTGCCCTGGGTGGTGAGCGGCGCCTGCAGCCCCCGCCAGGGTCCCGCGTTGACGGCAATGTCTTCCTCGTGGATGAAGCGGATACCATCCATCATCGCGCCGATCGCCGCGGCAGACTTGGCAATGGTTTCCGGCTCCAGCAGCAGATGAATCTTCAGGTGCATGTCACCTGCGCTTCTGGGTTCCAGCTGGTACCAGACGCCGCTGGAGGCCGAACCCGCGAAGAGCAGCGTGGGGTAAACTGAGCAGGCCAGCAACTGGTGACGTTGGTCATCAGGCAGTGTGGACAGATAGGGCAACGCTTCACCATCGACATCTTCCTGTCCGGATCGATCGCGTTTGACACCGGGCATGCGCAGCAGGCTCCAGGGCTCTCCGCCGTTATCCGCCACCACGGAATCCCGCGCCGGATACTCGGGCTCGAAAGTATGACGATGCGTACCGATGTGGTGGTAGGCCTCCATGAAGTTCTCGACCAGAATCTTCCAGTTCCAGGGGCTGTCGAACTCAAGGGTCCCTGCGATGTGCAGGTCGCCAAACCCATAGCCGCGAATCTGATCTGCGAGCCCCGAGAGACGCGGTGCCAGGGGCGGCGCTGCATCGCCACCAAGATTAACGAACACAAACCCCTGCCAGATCTCGACGGCCAGCTGCGGCAGCCGGCAGGCTGAGGGGTCGAACCCGGCGGCACCTTCCATCATCGGCGCGGAGCGCAGGTGGCCATCCAGCTCGTAGGTCCAGTTGTGGTAAGGGCAGACGAATCGGCCCGCATTACCCTGGTCTTCGACCAGCGACATGGCCCGGTGAAGACAGATACGGGACATCGCGTGCAGCGAACCCTGCGCATCCCGGGCCACGACGATGGGCTGATCCACCAGGTCTACGCACAGATAGTCGCCGGGGTCGGGTAGCTGGGACGCCCGGGCCACGCAAATCCAGTCGCGATGAAAAATGCGTCTCATCTCTTCGGCAAAGATGTCGCTCGACGTGTACGCACGCGGCGGCAGCGTCCAGGCAGCCTCGAGCGGACTGGTCACCCTGCTCCGTTCCTCTTCCGTCAGCACCGACGCCCTCCTGGATCTTCCCGCGGGAGGTCAGTCTAACCCACCCAGCGGCTTTTCCAGGGAACGTAAAAGACGCCGCACGTTGCCGGTCAGCAGCACGAACTCGGCGTCCAGTCGGGCCAGCGGATCTTCATCCGGCATATCGTCCACGGACTCCAGCCCCTGCATCTTGAGCTTGCGGATCACGCAGTCCTGATCGATCACACAGCTGAGCAGATCCGCGAACTCAATGCCCAGCCGGGTGAGCTTGAGCCCGTCGCGCACGTGTCTGGTAACGCTGGGGTCGTGCAGATCTGCGTCCAGCCAGGTCACCGTCGTCGCGCCGGCAGCCGGATCTTCCATGCGGCACTCACGGCCGCTGCGGAAATCCCCTGGCCCGTCGCCGAGGAAGATCTTCGTCAGCAGCTCGCCCGGCGCCTTTTTGAACGCGATGGGCGTCACCTGAAGCGAGCCAAGGGCGGCCCGCAGGGTGTCTAGGAAGCGTTCCGCCTGAGCTTCAGACGTCGTATCCGCCCCGATGAGATTCTCCGCCAGCAGGCAGAAGCCCCGTGTGCGCTCGGATTTCACCAGGGTCTTGGGCATCAGCTCCGCCTGAACTTCGTCTTTGAGCTGCAGCTTTTCCCGCCGGCTGGGGTCCCGCTGGGCACGGGTCCGAAAATCCGTCAGCCGATCCTCCAGCGCTTCCGTGATGGCGGCCGCCGGCAGCAGTCGAACCTGAGTTCGCAGCCGCAGCAGATCGGCGCCACCGACCCGTCGACACAGGGGCTGCTCAGGG
>JAHEEG010000275.1 GCA_024640825.1 Gammaproteobacteria bacterium | reverse complement strand
GGGGCGGTTGCAGATGCAGCAGGCCCTCGGCGACAAAGTCGAGACCAAGTTCATTGAAAGCGTACCGGAGGGCGGGGAAGCCGAGAGAGTGATCCGGCAGTTCGCGACGGACGGTTACGACCTGGTTTTCACCACCTCTTTCGGCTACATGAACCCGACCATCAAAGTCGCGAAGCAGTTTCCCAAGGTGACCTTCGAACACGCCACAGGTTACAAGAGCGCGAAGAATGTCGGCACCTATGTTGCGCGGTTCTACGAAGGGCGTTACCTGGCCGGAATCGTCGCCGGCAAGATGACCAAGTCCAACGTCGCCGGCTACGTGGCCGCCTTTCCCATTCCGGAAGTATTGCGCGGCATCAATGCATTTGCCTTGGGTATGCGCAGCGTTAATCCGGCGGCAACGGTCAAGGTCATATGGGTCAACTCCTGGTTCGATCCGGGCCGGGAGCGGGAGGCGGCAAGCGTGCTGATCTCCCAGGGTGCCGACGTGATTACCCACCATACGGATTCCACCGCCACGGTGCAGGTGGCGGAAGAAGAAGAGGGGGTCTGGTCCGTGGGTTACCACTCCGACATGTCGAAATACGGGCCCACCAGCCAACTGACTGCGGTCACCCACCATTGGGGCGAATTCTACACCCAGACCGCGCAGGAAGTGCTGGACGGTACCTGGCAGAGCGACAATATCTGGTGGGGCGTAAAAGAAGATATGATCCGGCTTGCGCCAATGAATTCCGTGGTGCCGGCGGACGTGGGTGACTACGTTATGCAGCAGCACATGGGCATAAAAGACGGGACCGTGCACCCCTTCCAGGGCCCCATCAGGAATCAGGCGGGTGAGGAAGTCGTGCCGGCGGGTTCGTCCATGAGTGACGCCGATCTGCAGAAAATGGAATGGTACGTCGAGGGCGTGGAAGGGAAGCTTCCGAAATAGACCCGGCAATGCCGGCGCCGCCCGCGGTGAAGGTGCCGGCACTGGACGTCGGGAAAACGAGGCCCTCTACTCCGGATGGAAGCATACGTCGTTGACTGGTTGAGTCTGGTCGGCCGCTGGATTCACCTGGTGACCGGCGTTGCCTGGATCGGTGCATCGTTTTATTTCGTCTGGCTCGACAATCATCTTGAGCCGCCAAAGCGGCAGGCGGACGTCGACCGCGGCGTCGGCGGGGAGGTCTGGTCCGTTCACGGCGGCGGCTTCTATCACGCGCAAAAATATAAGGTCTCACCACCGTCGCTGCCCGAGACCCTGCACTGGTTCAAGTGGGAAGCCTACTCCACGTGGTTGTCCGGCATGTTTTTAATGGTGTTGATTTACTGGTACAGCGCTGAACTGTATCTCATCGACACCGCCATCGCGGATATTGGCAAACCGACGGCAATCCTGGTTGGCGTCGGCACGGTGCTTGGCGGCTGGTTGGTGTACGACCTGCTGTGCAAGTCCCCGCTCGGCCGCAGCGAGCGGGCGCTGGGCGCAGCCCTGCTCATATTTGTCTCCCTGGCAGCCTACATTCTGTGCCATCTGTTCAGCGGCCGCGGCGCCTTCATCCACTTTGGCGCCATGCTCGGCACCATCATGGTGGCCAACGTTGCCATGGTGATTATTCCGGGACAGAAGGAATTGGTGGCGGCCACCCGGCAGGGCCGTGCGGCGGATCCCAGCCACGGCCTGAACGGCAAGCAGCGCTCGGTGCACAACACGTATTTCACGCTGCCTGTGTTGTTCGTCATGATCAGCAACCACTACGCCGTGACCTACGGCCACGCCTATAACTGGTTGATCCTGGTGGCGCTGTCGCTGGCCGGTGCGCTGGTCCGGGTTTATTTCGTGGCCCGGCATCGCGGCCGCGCATCGCCTCTGCCGCTGGTCGCCGCTGTCTTACTGCTGCTGGCGGTGGCGGCGGCGCTTGTCCCTGCTTCGAGCAACGGTCCCGTGCATACGACGGGGCCGGTGGATTTTGCCCGGGTACGGTCGGTGATTGCGCAGCGCTGCGCGGGATGCCACGCGGCTCAGCCCACTCAGCCCGGATTTGCGGCACCGCCAAAGGGCATCCTGCTGGACAGCGTGGATGCCATCGGGGCACAGGCGGCGCAGATCCATCAGCAGACGGTGGTCGGCCGCGCGATGCCTATCGGCAACATCACCCGCATGACGGAAGCTGAGCGCACCCTGCTGGACGAATGGTTCAGGTCCGGGGCCAATACGAACTAGCTGGTAGGAGCGGCGCCCCCGCCGCGAAGAAGCTATCCGCCCATAGGAGCGGCGCCCCCGCCGCGAAGAGGCTAAAATCGTATATCATAATATGATGGATTATCCGCGCGATCTGATCGGTTACGGTGCACGACCGGTTCATCCACAATGGCCGGCGGGGGCGCGTATCGCCGTGCAATTCGTAATCAACTACGAGGAGGGTGGTGAGCGCTGTTTGCTGCACGGCGACGACGAGTCGGAGGCTTTCCTGTCCGAAATAGTCGGCGCGACGCCCATTGCCGGCGCCCGCCACGTCAACATGGAGTCGATCTACGAATACGGCTCACGGGCCGGCTTCTGGCGGCTGCACCGGCTGTTTAGCGGGCGCGGGATTCCGCTTACCGTGTTCGGCGTGGCCATGGCCCTGCAGCGCAACCCGGCCGCGGTGGAAGCCATGCTCGAGGCGGGTTGGGAAATTGCCAGCCACGGCTATCGCTGGATCGATTACCAGCATGTCGGTGAGGCGGTGGAGTGGGAGCACATGCGCAAAGCCATCGCCATTCACACCCGGATGACCGGGGAGCGGCCCCAGGGCTGGTATCTTGGCCGCTGCAGCCCGAACACGCACCGCCTGGTGGTCGAGGAGGGCGGTTTCGTCTATAACGCCGATTCCTACGCCGACGACCTGCCGTACTGGGATTCGACCCATGGCGCCCGGCAGTTGATCGTGCCCTATACCCTCGACGCAAACGACATGCGGTTTGCCGCCTACCAGGGCTTCAACTCCGGC
>JAHEEG010000274.1 GCA_024640825.1 Gammaproteobacteria bacterium | reverse complement strand
ATCCTGTTTGAAGTCAAAGCAGCAGTGTAATGGCGATATTCAGTGAATAGTTTGCTTGGGACAATGAAGGATTTGGTTGGTCAGGATCGCAAACTGAGGCTTGCGGTGCAAAACCTTATCCCGCAGCTAGGCAAGAGCGAAGATCAGACAGAGGCCTCGTTATTTACCTCTTTACAAAATTTATAATCTGAGATAGACGATTTTCTACCGCGGAGAAAGCTGCCAAACTTCAACAGGCTGTTGCCCAGATCCAGTCTTTTTTGAAGTGGTTTAAAATCTTCAGCTTTTACCGGAACTTTGTCTCCTGTAGGAGCGGTTTCCCCGCCCGCCTCGCCTGAGTGAGAGCGATGGCGGGCAGGTAGCCGCGGTTCGACCCTCAAGCTGACAAGTCATATTTGGACAACCTGTGACATAAGGTGAAGTGATGGGAACATCAACCGTCCCTGGAAAGCCTGATTCCGCGATTGCAGGAGGCACCCTGGGGACCTTCGCTGGGGTTTTTACTCCAAGCATTTTAACTATTCTGGGAATCATCCTCTTCCTGCGGCTCGGTTACGTTGTCGGAAACGCAGGCCTAGGTCGCGCCCTCATCATTATTGGCCTGGCAAACGCCATCTCTGTACTAAGCAGTGTTTCACTTTCTGCGATTGCCACGAACATCAAGGTCAGGGGTGGAGGGGATTACTATCTCATCTCTCGGACCCTTGGTGTGGAGTTCGGTGGCTCCATAGGGATTGTCCTCTTTCTCGCCCAATCGGTATCTGTCGGCTTCTACTGTATAGGGTTTGGCGAGGCCGTGACCAGCTTCATTCCAGATGCTGGAAGAGTTCTGCCACAGATCATAGCTGGCCTCGCAGTGTTATTTCTTTTTGTCTTCGCCTGGTTGGGTGCGGATTGGGCCACCAAGTTCCAGTATGTGGTGATGGCTGCATTGGTAGCCGCGCTGATCTCGTTTTTTGCCGGCGGTCTGGCCAAGTGGGACACGGCAATTCTCGTTCAAAACTGGGCTGCGCCTCCTGCTGGTCCTAGGTTTTGGGTTCTATTCGCCATTTTCTTTCCGGCGGTCACAGGCTTCACCCAGGGCGTAAGTATGTCAGGTGACCTCAAGGATGCGGGTAAGAGCTTACCATTGGGAACATTTTTGGCGGTGGGGCTGTCGATCATCGTTTACTTCGGGGTGGCGGTAGTATTCGCTGCCACCCTGCCCAACGACCTCCTCATTAGCGACTACGGGGCCATGAAGCGTGTTGCGCGGTTCAACTTTCTCATCGATGCAGGGGTAATCGCAGCCACTTTGTCCTCCGCCATGGCCAGTTTTATGGGCGCACCTCGCATCTTGCAATCCCTGGCAGGTGACCGTACTTTTCCTTTCCTGCTGCCGTTTGCCAAGGGATCCGGCCCCACCGGGAATCCTCGTCGAGGTATCTTGCTGTCTGGGTTAATCGCTCTGGGCACTATAACTCTGGGCAATTTGAATCTGGTCGCATCAGTTGTCTCTATGTTCTTTTTGATTTCCTATGGCCTTCTGAACTACGCTACTTTTTACGAGGCTCGGGCTGCCAGCCCATCATTCCGCCCTAGGTTTCGTTTTTTTGATCTGCGGCTCAGCTTCCTCGGCGGGCTAATGTGCCTCGGAGCGATGCTGGCAATTGATCTGGCGGCTGGTGCAGCGGCAACTGCACTGCTGTTTGCCATCTACCAGTATCTCAAGCGAACCGCAGGTCCAGCACGGTGGGCTGACAGTCGTCGCTCTTACTACCTACAGCGCGTGCGGGAGAATCTTCTGGCTGCAGTAGCAGAGCCCGAGCATCCTCGGGATTGGCGCCCGCATTTGCTTGCCTTCTCCAATGACTCCCACAGACGCAAGCAACTTCTCCGATTTGCTTCCTGGCTTGAGGGAGGCAGTGGTCTTACCACAGCGGTGCGCATTCTGGAAGGAGAAGGGGTGAAAATGCTGAAACTACGTCAGGAAGCTGAAGCGGAACTTCGTGCCGACATCGCTGACTATGGTATGCAAGCGTTTCCCCTTGTAGTAGCCGCACCCAATCTAAATCTTGGTGTTCATACCCTGGTGCAATCTTTTGGCATCGGGCCGCTGCGGGTGAATACAATTCTTCTCAACTGGCTCGAACAGCTTCCCAAAGGCATTCTTGGCCTTGGGGAATTTCAATACGCAACAAATCTCCGCACCGCCTTCCGTCTGGGTTGTAACATCGTGGTGCTGGATGCCAAGGAGGACGAATGGGTCTCCCTGGAGGCTCTTTCCCCCAGTGAAAGGCACATAGATGTATGGTGGTGGGACGATGCGACCGGCCGCCTGATGCTCCTCCTTGCGTATCTGATGACCCGAAGTGATGAGTGGGGTGAGGCGAGGATTCGGGTGCTGGCTACTGGTCAAGATGGGGAATTAGATGAAGAGGTGAAGGGCCTCAAAAAGATGCTCGAGGAGGCCCGAATTGAAGCGGAACCAGAGATAGTAGAGAACATGAGCTCCGAAACTGTTGTGGAGCACTCCGCCGGTGCTGCCCTGGTGTTTTTCCCATTTCGACTGCGGGGTAATCAGTTTCTGGACCCCTTAGATAAACCTCTTGAGGCGATTCTCCCTCGTTTGCCCATTGTGGCTCTGGTTCTGGCAGCTGAGGATATCGAACTCGACGCTGAACCAGAAGAAGGGATAGCTGGAGAAATAGCCGCAGCGCTTGATGCCCTTGCTGATGCTGATAAAAAAGCCCGGGAGGCGGAGAAGGAGGCTGTTGCCGCCAAGGAGGAGTCAGAAAAATGGCTTCGAGAGGTCCGGGCTGCCACTGAATCCGGCGCCAAGCAAGAGGAGTTGTCTAAGATAGAGGCTGCTGCCCTTGGAGCCGAAGAACGGGCAAGCAAAGCTACTCGGCGGGCAGCGAAGGCCGTGGCCAAATTGGAAGATGCAGCCAGAACGGTTGAAGCCCTTGGGGTAAAACCTCCCGAGGGAGACAAGGAGCC